>JBBSGY010000186.1:0-5648 GCA_038253645.1 Acidimicrobiales bacterium | reverse complement strand
CGACTCCGGCGGAAGAAGAATCTGCACTCGAAGCGTTGCGCAAGGCACAAAAGGCTGACTTCGTTGACCTGTTGAAGGCTATGGACGGCCTTCCCGTCACCGTACGTTTGCTCGATCCGCCATTGCACGAGTTCTTGCCTTCCACCGAAGAGCTTGAAGTGAAGCGCGCAACTGTTGGACTCGACGAGGAAGAGCAGAAGCTTTACGACGCGGCGAAGTCCTGGGAAGAAGTAAACCCGATGCTCGGTACGCGCGGTGTGCGTCTCGGAGTCATCAAGCCGGGTCTTTATGCAATGCAGGTGCGTGCGCTCATGGAGGCTGCGGCCGATCGTGCAAAGGCGGGCGGCAAGCCGATTGTCGAAATTATGATCCCGCTCACGGTTACGCGTGAAGAGCTTGCGCTTGCGCGCGGTTGGGTCGAAGAGGCGATTGCAAGTGCTACCAAGAACGCAAAGAGCAAGATCGACGTAACAATCGGGACGATGATCGAAACGCCGCGTGCGGCGATCCGCGCGGATGAGATCGCAGAAGAGGCAGACTTCTTCAGCTTCGGTACTAATGACCTCACGCAGATGACGTTCGGCTTCAGCCGTGACGACGTCGAAGGCCGCATGATGACGGCATACCTGGAGCAGGGTCTCCTCAAGCGCAACCCGTTCGAAACCATCGACCAAACCGGCGTGGGTGAGCTCGTGCGTATGGGTGCGGAGCGCGGACGTGCCACGAAGCCCAAGCTCAAACTCGGCGTGTGTGGCGAGCACGGTGGCGACCCCGAGTCGATCGCGCTCTTCGCGGACATTGGTTTGGACTACGTGAGTTGCTCACCATTCCGCGTTCCAATCGCCCGTCTCGCTGCAGCACAAGCTTTTCTGTAAGGGACGTGAACCCTCAGCGCGCGAGTTGGAACCAGACGGATTTACCGCCGTTTGTCGTGTCTATTCCCCAGCTGTCTGCCATTGCCTCGACAATTGTCAGGCCGCGTCCGGTTGTGTCGCCGTCTTGTGATCTGTCACGGACGATCGGCAAGCGGTCGCTCTGGTCGACAACTTCGACGCGCACTGCGGAGGTCGACAATCGCAAGACAAGTTCCACGTCGGTGGCAGTGTGGATCAGCGCGTTCGTTACCAACTCACTTACACACAAGCTCACTTGGTCCGCGAGTTCGATGACACCCCAGTCGGTGAGTACGTCATTGGCGAACCGGCGTGCAATACCTGCGCTGGCAGGGGTTGATGCCAACTGGCGCTTGACGACGCGTTGAGAGCCGGTGCCGGCATATGACTCAGGTTCATAGCGAAGCGCGAGGAGCGTGATGTCATCTTCACGGTCATTGTTTGCAAGTTCCGTCAACAAGAAGTTCGCCAATTCGTCAGGCGTGACTTCGCCGGCACTGGCGGCAGCGCGAGCGAGGTACGTAAGGCCCGAACCGAGTGAAATGTCTCGTGTTTCGACAAGTCCATCGGTATACAGAACAAGCGTGTCGCCAGGAGAGAGAAACAGCGAGGACTGAGCGAAGCGCTGTTGCGGATCGGTGCCCAGAGGTGGATCCGCGGGAATCTCCATCAATTCGCTGCCCCCATCGACGCGGCGAATAAGAGGAGGGGGATGACCGGCAAGCGCGACGGACGCAATTCCATCCTGTAGGTTGAGTTCGACGAAACAGCATGTTGCGAGGACGCCGGGTTCGAGACCGCAGAGTAGGCGGTTTGTCGCCTCGGCGACACCACCGGCCTGATGACCTTCCCAAGCGTACGAACGAACGGCATTGCGAATCTGGCCCATGACTGCGGCCGAGTCGACGTTGTGACCGCTTACGTCACCAATCACGAGGGCAACGCGAGAAGGCGAAAGCGGAATCACGTCATACCAATCGCCGCCGACTTCAATATCTGTCGCCCCGGGCACGTAACGACGTGCTACCGAAGCGCCCACCAAAGTAGGCAACTCTGCAGGCAGAAGTGTGCGTTGCAGAGCAGTCGAGATGAGCCGCTCACGTTCGAACAGGCCTGCGCGTTCAAGAGCCTTTCCGCCCTGGACTGCAAGCGTGAGGAGGATCATCAGTTCACCGTCGTTGAATTCTCGCGTTTGCATCCAGCTGAGGCTCCAAGTGCCATAAACATGACCGGATGATTCGAGACGAACCACGGCACAGCTCTGCATGCCGTGGTGACCCGCGTATTCGACCAGCCTGGGATAGCGCTCTGCAAGAGTGCTCACATCACTGACCACGAGGGGCTCACCTGTGTTGACAACGTCATTAATTGGTAATTCATCATCTCGCGAGAAGGATTCGATCACCATATGGCTCTCGGTACGGTCCGCCACGTCGTGAACGCACGCGATTTGCATCGCATCTCCGCTTTCGTCGAGAAGATACACAGCTGAACGCGGCGCGCCGAGTGCGGCAGACCCGTCTGTTGTAAGCACGTCGCAAACCTGCGTTGAGGTGAGCGCGCGAGAGAGCGCAGCGGATACACGTTGCATACGCACTGCTTGCTCACCTGCCTGTGCTTGTAGGCGGGCAAGTTTTGCCTGCTCGTCGGTCTTCATTCGCTGCTCGGTGACGTCCATCTGCACACCGATGGTCTCGACGACATCGTTTTCGCTTCGCGTTTGGGCTTTGAGCAACATCCATCGCGTCGAACCGTCGTCGTCGACCACGCGGTATTCGATTTCGCAGGAACCGTTCGAGCGCACGGCCGCATCGAGTGCGTGGCGAACCGGTTCACGATCATCCGCATGAATCACCCGCAACATCTCTGTGAATGATGGTTTGGCGAGAGGATCGAGACCGAGGAGTACCGCGGTTGTGGCTGACCATTGCATGCGATCATTTGTCGTATCCCAGCGAAACAGACCCATACGCGCGGTGTCGAGAGCAATGCGAAGCTGCGAGTCGATTCGAGCACGGGCGGCTTCGGCTTCGACGCGAGCGGTCACATCGAGCAGCGCTATGCCTGCGCCCTCCAGTGAGCCACCGCGACCGCGAACGCCATAAATGTGTGCAACCACGTGGTTGCTCCCGCTCGGCGCTTGCGGATTGCGGAGTGACAGTTCGATCTCGACCGGCGGGCTTTCGTCGAACAAGATCTTTTGAATCGCAGGCATGATCTGTTCGGCAAGTTCGCTGTCCATTTCGTTGAGCGACCGACTCCAGTTTGTGTCGCTCGTTGCTCCGACGAGGTTTGCGAATGTCTCGTTGACACGATTGAATTGCATCGAATTATCGAGAAATGCAAGACCGACAGGACTTTCGGAAATTACGGCGTCAAGTAGACCCGCGGAAATGTCTCTTGAGGTTCGCACGCGCTCGACTTGCGAGTGCAACATCGCGCCTTCCAGAAACGGGCGAAGCCGCCGCGCAATACGTTCGACGATCGGAAGATCGAAGTTTGTGAATTGCCGGCCGGATTCGGCCATGGCGACGAGCAGTACCCCGGGCGCTTCGCCGCGCACGGCCATCGGAACAGCGATAGTCGAGCGGGGGCGCACTTCGTTATAGACTTTGGTCGCCTCCGAATTGTGGGCAACAACCGGAGCAGTGGCCTTGTGCATATCCGGAATCAGCAGTGACTTTCCGGCTGCGAGCTCCGAGGAAAGCTTTGCGGGCAGTGACTTAACCAACACCGCTTCGGCTCTTGCGGCAACCTTGATCTTTGACTTGTCAGCGGGCGTTGCAATGACGTAGCGATCTTCGCCGTCGCTCGATTCGTAGCCCAAACAGGCCCAATCACCCAGGTCGGGAACCACGATCTCGGTGACTATGCGCAGAGCGGCTGCCGTCTCACCGCCTTTGGCGAGCTCCGCATCAATTTCGAGGACAAGCTCGTCGGCACGTTCAAGGGTGATGAGCGGAGCAATTGCCACTTCCGGTTCAGGCGTGACCATCGGTAGAAACTACCCTCGTAACGTCGTCGGTGACCCGGCGGGTCACCAAGTGGGCAATTATGGGTTCATGGCGATCCACGAGGAAGACATCGCGAGGGTGCGCCAGGCGTCCGACCTGGTCGAGATCGTCAGCGGTCATAGCGGGCTCAAGAAGGTCGGGCGCCGCTGGATGGGCCTGTGCCCCTTTCACGGAGAGAAGTCGCCTTCGTTCTCTGTGAATGGCGAGGAAGGTCTTTATTTCTGTTTCGGATGCGGCGTCAAGGGTGACGTCATCACCTTTGTTCGCGAGATCGAGCACGTTGATTTCGTCGAGGCCGTCGAGCAGTTGGCGGCGCGGGCAAACATCGAACTTCGAGTGGACGACACCTATGCGGCCGGCGAACGCAAGAAGCGCAAGCAGCTCACTGAAGCAATGCAGAAGGCAGTCGATTGGTACCACGAGAGATTGTTGAGTTCGCCCGATGCGGCCGCTGCGCGCTCATATCTTCGCGACCGTGGTTATGACGGTGAGATGGTGCGCCGCTTCCAGATTGGTTGGGCACCATCGGGTTGGGACGAGCTCGCACGCTCCCTCAAACTGCCCCAGCAGACCCTTAAAGACACGGGCCTGGGATTTGTCAACCGCGCCGGGCGTCAACAAGACGCGTTCCGTGAGCGGATTCTCTTTCCGATATTCGATCCGTCTGGCGCGCCGGTTGCGTTCGGTGGGCGCATCTTGCCCGGCGGCGGCGAGCCGAAGTACAAGAACTCTGCCGAGACGCCGGTGTATTCAAAGAGCCGCACGCTGTACGGACTCAACTGGGCAAAAAACGACGTGGTCAACAGCAACGAGATAATCGTATGCGAGGGCTACACCGACGTTATCGGTTTTTTTCAGGCGAACATGCCACGCGCGGTCGCAACTTGTGGCACTGCACTTACCGAAGAGCACGTACGTCTCATGCGCAACTTCGCGTCGCGCGTTGTCCTTGCCTACGACGCCGATAAAGCCGGCCAGGCTGCCGCCGAGCGCTTCTATGAGTGGGAAGCCAAGTATGATCTCGAGATCGTCGTCGCAGCCTTGCCTGCCGGAACCGACCCCGCAGATGCTGCGCGTCGCGAGTCGGAACTGCTCGCAAAATCTGTGCGTGACGCGAAGTCGTTTCTCGGTTTCCGCATCGATCGCATTTTGGCGAAAGCAGATCTGCGTTCACCGGAAGGTCGTGCCAAGACGGCACAACGGTGTGTCGCGATGATCGCCGAGCATCCCAACGAGCTGGTGCGTGATCAATACGTGATGACCGTAGCGGACAGATGTCAGGTATCACCCGAACGGTTGCGCGCGTCGTTGAACTCACCGAACGCGAAACAACCCGAGACGCGTCACACTCAGGTTGTCGACGTTCGTGAGCGCCGGCGTTCCACCGGCGAAATACGCACCGAGTGGGAAGCCTTGCAGGTCGCAATTCAAAAGCCTGAGGAAGCAAGCGCGTTGTTGTCACAGATTGCGCCAGGTGGAGTGATTGACGCGCTCGAAGATGTGCTGTTCACAGACAACGTCTGCCAAGCCTCATTTCGTGCACTGGTCGGATCGCCGACTTTGCACGAGGCGATTGCAAACGCCGAGCCCGATGCGAGTGAGTTACTCACACGCCTCGCAGTAGAAGATGAAGAGGGTGGCGTTGATGCCGTGTTTCGCTTGATCGACCACGCTGCGGCCCGCACGATTCATTCACTCAATGTCGGTGCGCGTGTCGACAAAGGTGGCTGGGCGGAAGCGG
>JBBSGY010000185.1:0-5668 GCA_038253645.1 Acidimicrobiales bacterium | reverse complement strand
TTTTCCGCCTTCGGCACCCTCCGGGTCGGCTGCGCCGAGAAAAGTACGGCCCCCCACTTTTTCCACTTGACCCGGCTCCACCGATGCACTTGGCGCTGTCACGCCATCAAGGACGGGGCCTCGATGGCCTCGCATCGAAAGGAGCAATGCAATGACAAAATCCACCGTCGAGCGCATCGATGTTGACCCTCGGACACTTCTGGTTGACCTCAACATCCGCCATGACACCCAACTCAACAAGGATTTCGTGGCAAGTATCAAAGAGCTGGGTGTGCTCGTAGCCATCGGAGCGGTTCGCACATCGACCGGCGACATTCGTGTCCGCTACGGCCACCGTCGCACCCTTGCCGCTGTTGAGGCAGGTCAGGCAACCGTTCCGGTCGAGATTCTTGGCGACGAAGGCACTGACGATGCCGCCGAGATCGAACGCATCGTCACTCAACACGCTGAGAACGCCCACCGCGCATCGCTAACAGTCAGTGAGGAACTCGGTGTTGTCGAACAGCTCAGCGCATTCGGGATGACACCGTTTCAGATTCAGAAGCGCACACGCATGAAGCGTCCTGCAATCGACCAGGCAATTGCCGTTGCATCATCCGAGCTGGCGAAGGAGGCAGCTGCTCGCTACGACTTCCTCTCGCTTGAAAAAGCATCGGCTGTTGCCGAATTCGAGGACGATCGAGACGCCGTGAAGGCCCTCGTTGTCGCAGCGAAGGAAGGCCGTTTCGAACACACGCTCCAGCGCCTCCGTGATGACCGGGAAGAGCGTGCATCACGACAGGAGGCCGAAACGGCACTGACCGAACTAGGGATAACCCTGGTTGAGCGACCGAAGTGGGGCGATGCAATAGCCCGACTCAGTCGCCTCACCCATGACGGCGAATCGCTCGACGAGACAACTCACAAAGAATGCCCCGGCCATGCCGCCTACCTCGACGAGGAATGGCAGACCACCGACGAGGAAGCCGACGACGATGACGAGGACGCGTGGACGCTCGTTTGGTCACCCGTTTACGTCTGCACCGACCCCGTTGCATACGGCCATGTTGACTCAACGGCCAATGGCCAAACCTCAACAACCAAGACCGAGGCCGACGGCGAGGAAGCAAAGGCCGAACGCAAGCGGGTGCTTGCAAACAACAAGGCGTGGCGATCGGCTGAGACTGTCCGTCGAGAATGGCTGCGCTCATTGCTGAGCCGAAAGTCCGCGCCCAAGGGTGCAATGACATTCGTCTTGGGTGAACTTGTCCGAGGAAGCCTTGAACTGCGCCAAGCAATGGAACGAGGACACGCCCCCGCCGTCGAAACGCTCGGCATCGAGGACAGTCACGGCGCATTGAACAACGCATTCGACGATGCGTCGGACAATCGAGCGCAAGTCATCGCATTCGGGCTTGTGCTGTGCGCCCACGATGCAGCGACCGGCGTGCATTCGTGGCGCTCGCAGAGTGAGTCAACAAAGCGGTATCTGACTGCACTGTCATCCTGGGGCTACGACCTGTCTGACGTTGAGAGCCTCATCGTCGGAGATGTGAACACGGAATAACACAGCCGTCACGGTGCATCCGGTGAGCACAAAACGCTGGATGCACCTCCGGCACACGCGCTACTGCGGCAGGCCGTCACGCCGGAAGTGGCGCATCGCCGGGGGGTTCCCTTCGGCGCGTCAAGTTCCACGAGCGGAGTCCTCCCGAACTTTTCCGCCTTCGGCGCCCTACGGGTCGGCTGCGCCGAGAAAAGTACGGCCCTCCACTCGCTCCACTTGACCCGACCCCTCTGATGCGCAGGGCGCTTTCCACGCCATCAAGGCAGCCGCCTCGATGGCCCGCATCGAGGAAGACCACAGGAGGAACCGGCGATGACGACGACGCAGGCAGACGACAAGCGAAGCGAACTGATGGACAGGCTCGGTCAACAGGTCGAGGAAATGCGGACTAGCGAAGGCTGGCGAAAGTGGCTCGACGTCGCGGCGAGTTCCATGACTACTCGTTCAACAATCAACTACTTATCGCCTCGCAGTACCCGAGTGCAACGCACGTGGCGGGTTTCAAGACTTGGAAGACTCTCGGCCGTTGCGTTCGCAAGGGTGAGAAGGGAATCGCAATTCTTGCGCCGGTAGTGCGAAAGGTCACCGAGGAAGCCGAAGACCACACGACGGACGACACCAAGAACGAGAAGCGCCGCCTAACCGGCTTTCGAGTCGCCTACGTGTTCGACATCTCACAAACTGACGGCGAAGCGTTGAACGCCCCCGCGATGCCCGTGTTAGACGAACCCGGACGGGAGGGACTACACCGGCAACTGTGTGCGGTCGTTCGATCACAGGACATGGAACTCGTCTTCACGTCCGAATCATCGGGCCAAGCGCGGGGCTGGTTTACCCATGACGCCCGAAGCATCACGATCGTTGACACGTTCCCCGCTGCCTCTCAATGCCGCACGATGATTCACGAGCTCGCCCACTCACTGGACCCAAGATGCAACGGAACACAGGAAGCCACCCGAGCAGAAATGGAACTCGTAGCCGAATCGGTTGCTTACATCGTGGGAACCCGGCTCGGTTTGGCGCTTGATGAGTCGTCAACCGCCTACGTCACATGCTGGGGAGCCGACACGGCGAAACTGCAATCGCTAGCGGCCGACGTGCTGGGACTTGCGGGACAACTCGAAACTCACATCGAAACGATCACGCAGCCCGCCAACACATAACCTAACTGAACCACTATCAGCCCCACTATCAGCCAAAGAGCCGCCCCTTTCCCGGCGGCTCTTTTCGCGCCTCGCGACCGGTCCACCCTTTTCTCCACGAACCGGCTGCCCAGATAAGACACAGACTTGCTCCAGCCGCAAAGCGGCAAGAGCTTTGTCGCATTTCGGCCCGTTCACATGCGTATAGAAGATGTGTTGAACATTGGCCGACTTGGAACCGACATCGACTCTCTTGTCGAGTACTACATCGCAGAAATAGAGAACGAAGACGCGTCTATTCCTGCAATAGCGGACAGTAACGGGCAATCGAACTCGTCGACATCGAACTACTACGTCAACGCAAAGAACGTTTCTGGTCGGTGGGTCGGCGATCTGCGATCACATCTCGGCGTAGAGGGCGGCGTCGATCCCGACGCGTTCAGGCGTCTTCTCGAAGGTTGTCATCCGTTGACCGGCAAGCCGTTGACCCCCGGTGCACGTGCTGCGCAATCGAAGCAGCAACGTCATCAACAACGCAGGTCACGCACCAAACAAAACAAGACGCTGACGGTTGCTGAAGCTGCCGCCCGACTCGAACTCAACGATCGCCACGTTCGTCGTCTGCTCGAACGTGGCGCTGCATTCGGCGATGAGGCACCGGCCGACGTCTGGTCATACCTGCAGGGAACCAAGACCCGAAAGAACCTCACCGGCCCCGGACGGACAATGTGGCAGATTCCTCTCACCGAAGTCGAGCGATTCGAACAAGTTCGAGAGACCGCTTCCATGCGTCCCGGTTTCGACCTCACCCTCCGGCCGCCGAAGAGCGTCAGCATCGTCTGGGCTCTCGGCCGACCCGAATGGTCAGAAGCCGTCGCCAAAGCACACAGTGAAGCTGTCGACGAGGTGATCGACTACTACGGGTCGGCGGCCGTCTTCTCCCGCAAACGAGTCGAGGGCGACCAAATACGGATCACAACCGAGGGCTTGATTGGTGCAGCGTTCGACCATCGCACCAGCCGTGCGGGCGACCCCCTGCTGCACACTCACGTCGTCGTGTTCAACGCCACACTCTGCACCGACGGTGAATGGCGCAGCTTGGACGGAACACCTATCTACGAACACGCCAAGACCGGCGGCTACCTCTATCAAGCTCACCTACGTCATGTATTGAGTCGTGAACTCGGAGTGCGTTGGACCGAAGTGGTCAACGGGTGCGCCGAGATCGAGGGCATCCCGCAGGCAGTCATCGACACGTTCAGCAAGCGCCGGGAAGAGATCGAGAACGCAGTCGCTGAAACCGGGTACACCTCCCCTGGTGCCCATCAAGCAGCAACGTTGGCAACCCGTCGCCCAAAAGGCAATGAGCCCGAGCCGCCCGCCGCCGTCGAACGGTGGTGGGAGGAGGCTCGGGCTCTTGGCTTCACCGATGAACACCTCGCAGCATGCGTGAGCAGGTCTGTTGAGGTTTCAGTCGAAGGTGGCGTGCCCTTTGTTGATCGCCTCACCGACATTTTCGAGGAACTCGCAGGGCCGGAAGGACTGACGTTGATGATGAGCTCGTTCGCTCGACGCGACGTCATCAGGGATCTTGCCGAACGTGCCGTCAGTGAATGTTCTGCGAAAGACCTTTGCCGCTACGCCGACCAGTTCGCGAACACTGCCGATGCCGTCCGACTCAACATCGTCGGGAAGAACTCCGATCTCGTTCTCGGCAAGGGCGACGCTGAGAGCAAGGCACCGAGCGTCACCCGCTTCTCGACTCCGGAACTGTTGGGCAAAGAAGCTGGCATCCTGTCGTGGGCGAATCGAGCCTTCGATAGGATCGGGTGCCGTTGCACCGATCAACATCGTCGAAGCCGCCTTAGCGAGGCACCGAGAACTGACCGATGAGCAAATCCGGATGGTTCGTGCGGTCACCCGAAACGGCGATCGCCTGCACCTGATCGTCGGTGATCCTGGATCGGGCAAGACCCATGCCATGCGAGTAGCTGTAGATGCCTTCGTGACCGCCGGCGTTCCCGTCATCGGTGCTGCACTCAGTGCCGAGGCCGGGACTGAACTCGAAATGAGCGTCGAACTCAGTCGTCAGACCGGGCGCGAAGCCGGAACGATCACACGGTTGCTCGACGAACTCGACAACAAGGAGGCCAGTGGCTTTGCGTACGGAACGGCGTTGATCGTCGACGAAGCATCGATGGTCGGCACACGCATGCTGCACCGGCTGATCCAACACCTCGACAAGGCAAACGGCACCCTTGTGATACTGGGCGACCCGAATCAACACGGCTCAGTCGAGACCGGCGGTGTCTACCGACACCTCACCCAGGTGCACCAGGATCGGGTGATCTCACTCCGGGCGAACAACCGTCAAACCGACGAAGTCGAGCGCCAGGCAATCGCCGAATTTCGTGAGGGCAAGATCAAGGATGCCCTCGACCTCTACGACGGTGCCGGCAAGGTCATCCGGTCGAAGACACTCGACGAGTCGTACGACGCAATGGTGCGAGATTGGTATGGCGACTGGTCCAACGGCGAACGTTCACCAATGATGGCCGGACTCAACACGATGCGTGCAGCACTCAACGAGCGTGCACGAGCAACGCTGAGTGCCAGTGGTCAGCTCGGTTCGCAGACAATCGACATCAACGGACGGGAGTTCCGCACCGGCGACTGGGTCGTGGCTCGACGCAACAAACACAAGTTGCGTGGCATCAACAACACGTTCGTCAAGAACGGCAGCACCGGCAACGTTGTCAGCATCGACGCCGAACGTCGGTCGATCACTGTGGACTTTCAACGTGAGGGCGTGATCACGCTTCCGGATTGGTATTTGAAGGACGACAACCTCGATCACGCATACGCCCGCACCACCTACGCCATGCAGGGCAAGACAATCGAACACGGTCAATATCAGCCGACGGACGCTTCGTCATTCGAGGAGGGCTACGTCGCAACGACCCGCGCGAAGTCAGGCACA
>JBBSGY010000184.1:0-5676 GCA_038253645.1 Acidimicrobiales bacterium | reverse complement strand
TGGAAAGCGAGGGTGGACCCGGGGGTTCGATCAATTTCGACTTCGTGGTCGCAAGCCTGCGCGCCGACAATGAAGACATCGACAGCTTTCTCGAGGTGCTCGCGACGAAGTTCGCTGAAGCGCTCGGATCTCGATTGGTCGTCGAGCGCGACAAAAGCATCTTCCGACGTCGCAACCAGCGCGTCACGTCGATCTCGGTTCAGATTGGCGACGAAAACTTTGTCGTTCAAAAGCACCACGAGCGGATCGATTGTTACAAGCGGCATTCGGTTCGTGGAATCGTCTTGAGCACGGACGAAATCGACCTCGTCGAATGGCTCGGAGCACTCATCGGGGTGCTGCAGTCTGAGGCAAAGCGCAGCGCCGCAGCCCGAGCCGCGCTCGAGTCGCTTCTCACCTAGTCATATTTCTTGCAAGCACAGGAGAGCTACTTCATGAGTAAATTCGATCCGGAAGCGATCGGTCTGCCCGGCGACGCGATGACGCGGTTGCATGAGCTCCAAGGCAAAGACGGTGAGAAACCACTTTTTACAAGTGATCTCTCGGTCAATGAGTTCATGCTCATCGAGGAAGCCGGCTTCGAGCCGAAAGGCCTCGTGCTCGGGAGTTCGATTTACCACATCGGCATGCAGGGCCGTTCATGGTCGCAGAATCAGGAACTCGAAACTCTTACGCAAGCAATGTATACAGCGCGGGAGCTTGCAATGACGCGCATGGATGCCGAAGCTCACGTACTTCGTGCAGACGGTGTTGTCGGTGTGCGACTCGACGTGAAGTTCTACGAGTGGGGCGACAACGCAGCCGAGTTCATTGCAATCGGCACTGCCATCAAATCCAAGGACGGCACGGACTGGCGCACACATTCCGGCAAACCATTTTCGAGCGACCTGACGGGACAAGACTTTTGGACGCTCGTGCGCTCCGGTTACATGCCACTCGGCCTCGTGATGGGAACGTGCGTTTACCACATAGGGCGTCAAGGATTCTTGAAGTCGATCGGACGTATGGGGCAGAACGTCGAACTCGAAAATTACACGCAGGGCATGTATGAGGCCCGCGAGCTTGCTATGGAACGTATGCAACAAGAAGCGCGACAGCTCGGCGCAAACGGAATTGTCGGAGTACAACTTCTTGAGCAATCACATATTTGGGGATCGCACGTAATTGAGTTTCTTGCAATCGGCACCGCGATTCGTCCGACGAGCGACAATCACGAAATTCCTCAGCCGCACATGGTGTTGAGCCTCGATCAATGAGTGACGACGAGCAGATTCCAGAAGCTGCGGCTGCACGCCTCGATGAAGCGGGCACCGACGGCGGCAATTGGAGCAGTGACTTCAGCGCGGCCGAACTCGCTGCGGTTCATCATGTCGGTTTCGATCCTGTCGACTTCGTGATGGGAAGTTCGATCTATCACGTCGGGTCGCGATTCGGCAGTCGAGCCTCAGCGACATGGGCGGGTGGCACGTCATGGACGAACAGCTACCAATGTAATTATGGCCTTGGCTTCGGCGCGGCCCACCGTCTTGGGTGGAATTGGGAGCACCTTCAATACGAAGAAGGTGTGCACGAGGCATATCGCCTTGCACTCGGACGTCTCATCGAAGAAGCAAAGCGCGTAAACGCACACGGGGTCGTCGGCGTACGCGTGCGGCTGAACCGAATGGAGGGAGTGGGTGGAACTATTGAGTTCACTGCATTTGGCACAGCGATTCGGCGCGCCGGCGCACCTCCACTTCCGGAACCTTTCACATCACACCTGACGGGTGGACAGTTCGCCAAGCTGCTGAAAACGGGCCTCGTCCCCACAAAGCTCGTATATGCCGTTTCAGCGGTCGAGATCGACGAAGGCTGTGTTGTCGACCACCAGTCGCAACGATGGAGTACGACTGAAATCGAACAGCTCTCCGACGCCGTAACGTGGGCGCGACGCAGCGCAGTAGAGGCAATCGAAAAACAAAGTGAAGGCTTCGGAGACCGCGTGATCGGGGTCGAGGTCGGATTCGCAATTCACGATGTCGGCGAGAATCAGAGGATTGTGCAGATGTCGGCGCTGGGCACCGTTGTTCACGAGTTTCACGACACGCCACTTCCCGTTCCGCCGCTGACGATCATGAGACTCAGTTGATGACTGACCTTCACCTCGCAGATGTCGCGCTCGATTCGCTACGCAACCATGAACATCGCGGAGGGCGAGCTCGGTCGTCGGATCTGTCGGTCGACGAAGCGGTCCTGCTCGACGAGACGGGTTATGAAACCTGCGGTCTGGTTTCCGGTGCGACGGTTTTTCACATTGGATACTCAGGTCTCTTTCTGAATGCCGGCAATCAAGAGATGACTCAAATTTCAGACGCAATGCAATCCGCACGACACCTGGCAATGAGCCGTCTTACCGAGGAAGCCCGTCGCGTTGGTGGTCATGGTCTAGTGGGTGTTCATTTGCAGATGCGGATGATTCCAGGTTCTGCCCTTGCAGAATTCTTTGCAATGGGCACAGCTGTGCGGCCAAAGCATGGCGCGAATGTGCCGGCATCGGAATACTTCTTCACAAGTGATTTGAGTGGCCAGGACTTTTACCTATTGCGACGCGCTGGGTACTTACCCGTTGGCTTGGTAATGGGATCGTGCGTCTACCATGTCGCGCGGCGAGGTATCGGTCAGTGGATTTCACAGCGCACGCAGAACGTCGAACTCGAAAACTTCACTACCGCCTTTTACGACGCTCGCGAACTCGCTATGACACGACTCGAGCATGAAGCGAGAAGTCTTCAGGCCGATGGCGTTGTCGGCATGCACATTCACGAGCAATCGCACGTGTGGGGTGCGCACGTCGTCGAGTTTCTTGCACTTGGCACTGCAATTCGTCTGGTTGCCGACGAGCACCAGAATCACGAAGTACGTGCCGTGGTTCCACTGAACGATTGAGCTGCTTTGTTATATCGGTTTGAGCACAGGAATAACAAGACGTTCGGTTTACTTTCCGAAGATGTTTGATGTGTGACACTTTACCGGTGGCGTCAGACACGGATCTTGCGTGAGTTTCAATTTTCTGCGCATTTGGCTGGTGGCCGTCCTAGGCGCCATAACCGCCTTGACGATTTTCTTCACGGTCAGGATTTGGCGATCGCACCGACTCGCTCATTGGATTGCTGCGCTCGCATGCCTGACACTCCTGTCGCTAACCGCGCTGGCAAGTGTCAACTATTACTTTAAGTATATCCCGACGGTCGGCGGCCTCTTCGGCAAGAGTAAGGACGCAGTGCCGCTTGCAAAGCTCGAGCCGCATCTCGGAGCCGCAGCAGCAGCTAACCCGACACCCGACAAAGAGTTGCCTACGCACGGCAAAGTGGTCGCGATTGCGATTCCCGGCGCAGTTTCAGGTTTTCAAGCGCGCAAGGCCGAGGTCTACTTACCTCCGAGGTGGTTCATGGCCGGCACGAAGCCGCTCCCGGTTATCGAACTACTGCACGGCACACCCGGCGCGCCAGAAGACTGGGTCCGCGGCGGGGGTGTGCAAGACGACGCCGACACATGGGCAAAACAAAACAATGGTTACGCGCCGATCTTCATCATGCCCGACCCGAACGGAGCATTCACGGCAGACACTGAGTGCGTAAACGGGAAGCGCGGAAACGCGGAGACCTACCTCACCCAAGATGTACGCAACTTTGCGCGTGATCAACTGCACGCATCGACGGATCGAAAACATTGGGCCGTAGGTGGACTATCCGAAGGCGGATATTGCGGTGCAATGCTCACATTGCGTCACCCTGACACGTTCTCGATTTTTCTGGACTTCGGGGGTGATCCCAACGCGAACACAAAGGGTGGCCCCAGCGCTCTGTTTACCGGGTCGGCAAAAGACGCTGCTACTGCTGCCGCAAACTACGACTTGCATAACCTCTTACAATCACACGATCCAAAGAATCACCTCGGTGGCTGGTTTATTTCCGGTGCCGGCGATCAAGACGTAGTGAAATCAAATCGCGAGCTGAATACGCTTGCAATTGCGAAACATGTCGATGCGCACCTTTTCGTCGTCCATGGCCGGCATACGTTCGACACTTGGAAGCAAAGCCTTGCCCACGCCTTTCCTGACACTGCCGAACGTATTGACGCCATAGATCAACATCCCTCTGGATGAACGCCGAAGGCATGTGCCAGGATCGCTTCGCAAATGTTTGATTCTTGGGTGTTCATCGCATTCGGCAGCGGGCTGCTTTCGAACACGTCGAATTACTTTCACCGATTTCTACTAAAGGATGACAACGACCCGGCGCTGTATACGTGGTTTCTCGAGGTTACGCGGCTTGTGCCGGCTGCTGCACTCCTGGCATTTAACTTCCACGTCGCGCTTTCAATAAGAACAGTCGCGCTGCTCGGAGCATTGGGCACCATCGAGGCCGTTTCCATGTACGTATACATGAAGCAACACGCGTTTGCGTCCTTGTCGATCTCGACAATCATCTCGCGCACCCGTCTTATTTGGACCGCACTGTTTGCGGTTGTGCTCCTTCACGAGCGATTGACTTTGCTTGCGTATGCCGGCATTCTCGTTCTTTTTCTTGGGTTGAGCGTCGGCACTGCTCCGCGCAAAATTACCGCCGACAGCGGAATGAAATACGCGTACCTTTCAGCGATGCTGATTTCGGTCGGCAATACGTTGTTCAAGAGCACGCTTGTGGTTGCTTCGGCTCCGGTGATTGTTGCGGCAATGGCAATTCCGACAGTGGTGGGTTATCCGGTCGTGCTCAAAGCCAGCCGACAACGAATACAAGCGTTCCTACAGACGAAACTGCCCGCCAAACTTCTCGCGGCATCTGCAAATGTCGGCGCGCTTTTTTGTTGCTGTGGGCACTTCAAACAGGGCCTGTCAGCTTGGTGAACGGCATATACCAAGGCACGATGATCTTTCCGATTCTCGCCGGCATTTTCCTGCTGGATGAACGCGAAAACATTTTACGGAAGCTCGCCGGCACGAGCATCGCGTTCGTAGGGGTGTGTCTTCTTCTGAAGGGTTGACGGCGCCGTATGCTCGGGCTTCGTGTGGGTGGAAGAAGTAGACGTTCGGCGCGAGCCGGGCCGCAGTGTCATGACCGAACTGCGCATCGCCTTCAACTTCGAAATGAAAATTCGATATCCCGACGCCGACGCCGATTATGGGCCGCATGCGTTGCCTGACGGTATGTATCGACCTGCCGGTTGTTTCCTGATTCTCCATGACAGGGGCAACGCTGTTGGTTGTGTCGGGCTCCGAAAACTGCCGGATGCGTTCGCAACCAACATAAGGTTGTCGACTCACGACGCAGAGGTGTCGGCAGAAGGCAAATCACTTTTCATCGTCCCGAAGGCGCGCAATCGAACCGGCGCGTCACTGCTGATGCTCGGTCCTGTCGAAGCTGCCGTCGAGCGGGGCTACAAATGGCTTTATGGCAACACCGGCCGAAACCAATCAGAGTCTGTCCGGGTTTTGCGTAGCATTTCCAATGAAATTCCGCTCTCCGACAGGAGCAACCCGCTGGCCGCATACGCGTTTCGGCTCGATTTGTAGCGCGCCATTTCCGCAAGTGAATTTTCCAGAATTGGGCTGAGATACGGGGTGAGGGCGAGGATGAAGCGTCCGGGTGAAAGGGTGAAGGTGAGGCGGCCTTGGTTCCAGCGCGGTCGACAGGGGCC
>JBBSGY010000183.1:0-5771 GCA_038253645.1 Acidimicrobiales bacterium | reverse complement strand
GAGCGTCAGCAAAGCCGAGATCAGAGATGACTGACAACAGCATCTCTTCATCACGGACGAACAGTCCTCTGACTTTGGAGCGATTTGCACGAACAAGCAGGTCAACCCGGCTCGATGAGAGCTCACCCCGGGCAAATGCCGCTGAGCACATATCTGGCAGGGACGGGTGGCATTGAAGACAAGCGCTTTGCTCGATGCACAAGATGACTTGCATCGTCGTTCGAAAGACCCGTCTCTCGTGCGAGACGCGCAGCAGGAGACTTCGAGCCATCAGAGGACCAAATACGTCGTGTGGTCCACTCGGCAACCAGCTCTGCTTGACGTGCTGCTAGACGATCGGCTTCTTTCTGTGACCCGACAACTGCATTGTGCAGCTCGACGTCGTTCATACTGCGAACTTCGGAACTGCACTGCATGACGAACATTATAGCGAACATATGTTCTGCTATTCACCAAAATGGCCGGTATTGCTGGGTCGAACGGCCCTAATTGGAAGCAGGTCATTCATCTCTGAAGTAACGCTTGCCCTTCAGTTCATCCGGTAGGTACTCCTGGCCTGCGGCGCGTTCGGGGTCAGAGTGCGGGTAGATGTAGCCCTTGCCGTGACCGAGTTTTGCCGCGCCTTTGTAGTGTGCGTCGCGCAAATGCGCAGGAACCTTGCCCGGCGTCATGTTCTGCACGTCTGCCTGGGCGTTCCACAAAGCTGATGCGGTTGCATTTGACTTAGGAGCTTTCGACAAATGCACAACTGCTTGTGCGAGATTCAATGACGCTTCCGGCAACCCGACGAACTGCAGCGCCTGCGCCGCAGAAGTAGCAATAACAAGTGATTGCGGATCGGCCATGCCGATGTCTTCACTTGCAAGAATGATCAAACGGCGGGCGACGAACTTAGCGTCTTCACCGGCCTCCAACATTCGCGCCAGCCAATAGAGGGCGGCGTCGACATCTGAGCCACGAATGCTCTTTATGAACGCGCTGATGATGTCGTAGTGATCGTCTTCGCCGTAACGCAACACGCGATGCGACAAAGCACGTTCGGCGTCCTCGAGATTCACACCGCTGTCTTTGCGTTGCGATGCGAGCGCAATCGCAACTTCGAGCGAGGTCAGCAGCGAGCGCGCATCACCGTCTGCCAAATCGATGAGATGGTCGAGCGCGTCGGAATCAGCCTTTGCCCCTTCATGGTCAAGAGCGCGTTCGGCCACCGTGCGCAACTCGTCAGGCCCGAGGGATTCCAAACGAAACAGCGTCGAGCGACTGAGAAGCGGCGCATTGACTTCGAAGAATGGATTCTCGGTCGTGGCGCCGATGAGACTGAGCGTTCCGTCTTCGACGGCCGGTAACAGCGCGTCTTGTTGTGACTTGTTGAAACGATGCACTTCGTCCAAGAACAGAATTGTTCCTTGGTTGCGCTCCCCCAGCCTGTCTCTTGCCTCCGCTGCAGTTTGACGAACATCTTTGACCCCAGCGGTAACGGCAGACAATCCGACGAATGCACGGCGAGTCGCAGATGCGACCAATCGCGCGAGGGTTGTCTTGCCGGTTCCGGGCGGGCCCCAAAGGATGATTGAACCCAACCGATCGCTTTCGATTAACGCGCGGAGCGGACGATTCGGTCCAAGTAGGTGCGATTGCCCAACCGCGTCATCGAGGGTTTGCGGACGCATACGATCGGCAAGCGGCGCGCGAGATTTCAACCGTTCTTCTGCTGCGGCGCTGAACAGGTTGTCAGTCATGGTGACAAGCTACTAAGTTAGGTCATAGACGAAGTTGGCCGAAGAGTCGTCATTCGTGCAATGGGATGTTGACACGCGCTTAGTGCTGCGATGGGACCAACACGGGTTCCGTGCCGGAAACGTCACACCAGGTCGAAAGCCAATCGCAAGATCAGTGCGGCGACGACGATGAGAAATGCATTCCGCACGAAGCCGCTCCCCCGTTGCAATGCCAGGCGCGACCCAGCGAGATTTCCGACGACATTGCAGACAGCAAGAACCAGGCCGAGTTTCCACAACACGTGGCCGCCGATCGCGAACGCGATCATCGCAGCGATATCACTGGTGACATCGACCACCTTTGCTGTGGCTGAAGCCTGCAGGAACGACAATCCGATCGCCGCGACGAGCAAGAGGATTAGAAGGGTTCCGACTCCGGGGCCGATGATGCCGTTGTAGATCCCGATCAATCCACCGCCCGCGATTCCGGCAAATAGATGTTTGCGAGATCCCTGCGCTATTTCGACCTTGCCAAGATCTTTCTGACGCCACGTGAAAGCCCAGACGCCCGCAAGAATGAGGACGACAATTGTCTTCATTGCATTCGGCGAGATGGCGGCAGCAAAATGAGCTCCGATGACGGAGCCGACGGCGCCGGATGCGACGAGTGGGATCACTATCGAAGCGCGAGGAGGATGGATACGCGCGAGGTTGCGGATCGCGGCCGCGGTGCCGATGAGACCGGCGAGCTTGTTTGTGCCCACCAGGGTGGCCGGAGCGGTGGATGGCATCAGTATCAGTAGCGCAGGAAACTGGATCAAGCCACCCCCGCCGACAACGGCATCGCAGAACCCTGCAGCCGTGCTCGCCAGAGAGAGCAATACTAACGTCAAGCCGTCGTGGGGCATCGAGGGAATTTCTAGACCATCACTGCTGCACATGTCCTCACGGGTGGCTTGGTAATGCGACTCGGGATTAAGAATGGCAAGCGGGGGCCGGCATCGGACCCTAAGTGCTCCGTTACGCGAGAGAACCCCGCAGGTCGGGGGGAGACTTGCGAGGTTCGCTCGGATTTGGGGTTGGGATCAAGACTTAGTGGCTGCTACTTCCGCTGACGATGCCGATGCGCGTGTCCGCAACAGGATGAGCTGACGCTCCAGAGGTTTGTCCATCCGGAAGCGCAACCGAAGAGACCGCTCCGACTATCGCTGCAGCGATCACGGCGTTCGCAAGTGCGCCTTGCAATGTCTTCCTGTCCATTGATTGCCGCATCCATACTCTCTGGAACTGGTTTCGCCTAAGCGTTCTTGAGCGTGCTTGCCGAGTCTTTGGCTGCCTTCAGGTCAATAAGCGCCTTGTCGACAGACGTATTTGCGTCGGTTGCAATTGCAATCGCCTTTTCCATTCCCTTATTGACATCGCCGTCCGAAGCCTTTTTCGAAATCAGCTGTTGAACTGTACCGATGGAAACATTCAGTTCAGCTGCTTTAGAATTGGTCGCAGTGATCGAAGCATTTGCAGCGTCGATTTTTGCTTTGTCAGCGTTCGATGCCTTTTCGACCTGGCTGGTCAATGCGTTGTACTGGTGAATCTTGTCATTGTACGAAGCAACCAGTGCATCGAGCTTGTCACCGTTGGTTGCCGCTGCAACTTCCTTCGGGACCGTGATGCCTGAATCGTCGTGCACACCGCCGTATCCAGGAGACTTCACATCTGGCACATCTACCTTGATGCTTGCTGTCGCTGCGGGCGTCGATGCGGTTACGGCAATATCGCCTTTATAGCCCGCCGGCACTTGGAAGCCGAGAAGAATGCGTCCGTCTTTGTTGACGTCGACCTCGCCGGCGCCCTTGCCAATCGAAGCGACTGCCGACAATTTAACCTTTGTGTTCGGAGCAAAGTTGCGACCACTTACGGCAACGATGTCGGTATCGAGTGTCGCCAGAACGATCGACGGTTTCGCGGTCGTCGTAGTGACGTTTGCAGCATGCGCTGCGGGAACCGCAAGGGCTGCAACGCCAAGGAGCGCAATTGATGCAGCCGCTACGGCGTTGCGTCCATTCAATAGAGTTTTGTTCACCTGAGGTGTGTACATCAGTAATCAATTCTTCCGTAAAAATTCGAAGGGGAGGAGTAAGCAAATTCGTGCACGAATTGTTGTGGTCGCATCGCAAGCCACAAGAACGCGAGTCCTATCGCGGTGAACAATGATCCGAGTGCTGCAAGTGCGGCCGAGTTCACTCCGGTACGAGCAAGCGATGGTGACGCAACCGTGACCGGTGACGTCGGCTGTGCTTGAGACTCCGAAGCCGTGGGGGTCGACTTCGGAATCTCGTTCCTTGTTGCGCTGCCCCGGGAACGGGAGGATGAGCCTTCAGATGAGGTTTTGGGAGCAACCGGCGTCTCCGTTGATGCCGCCTGTGCATCAGGCTTTATTTCGAAAACCGGCATCGGCGATGCTCCGGGCTGGGCCTTGGTGCCTGCGGCCGGCACGGTTGCGGAATCGCTGCCGGACATCGGCGTGCCGGCGACACTGGTTCCGTCGGCACCGTCGGTTGCTGTTTTCGTACCGGCGGTCGCAGTTGACATCCCCGGCATTCCACCCATGGCACCGGCAGCGGGTGCCATGGCACCGGCCGTGGGTGCCGTGGTCGCGTCGCTTGCGAAAGCGCTCGTGAACGCGCCTCCGCCGATAACAAATGCGGTTACGGCTACGGAAGCGAACGCTGCTCGCTTACGAATATTGCGCCTCTGACTTTGATACATATAATCCCCCGAAATACGCCTCTACAGCGGGTCTGTAATTAGAGAATCATGATACGTACGCTACGTCAAGAGTACTAATGATCGCTATTGACGCTTAGCGCTTGTTTTCCTCGTTAAACCGAGTTCCGACAACTGAGAAACGTCGATTTCGCTCGGCGCGCCGGTTAACGGATCGAGTCCGGACTGTGTTTTCGGGAACGCAATAACCTCGCGAATGTTCTCTTCGCCCGCCAACAACGCTGCCAACCGGTCGAGCCCAACCGCAAAACCACCATGCGGTGGCGGGCCGAATCTGAACGCGTCCAAAAGGAATCCGAACTTGCGCTGCTGAGCTTCTTCGTCAATACCGAGCATGGCAAAAATGCGCGCCTGAATGTCGGCTCTGTGGATACGAATACTGCCCGAGCCAAGCTCCCATCCGTTACACACAAGGTCATAGGACTGTGAACGCACGCTCAACGGATCCGACTCGAGGCGGTCGATATCTTCCAGGTTGGGCATCGTGAATGCATGATGCGCAGGAATAGGCGTGCCGTTGTCGTCGACACCTTCGAACAGCGGGAAGTCGACGATCCAAAGGAACTCGAGATTTCCCTCGGTAACCGGCGGTTTTCCGATTTCAAGCCTGACGAGCCCGAGGATGTGCCTGCTGACTTCGCGCCTGTCGGCAATCATGAGGATCAAGTCGCCTGCGTTTGCTTCAGTCCGATTGACAACAGCCTGCGCTTCCTTTTCTGAGAAGAGCTTGCTGACGCCACCTTCGAGCACGCCGCCATCGGCAACCTTCACCCACGCAAGACCCTTCGCTCCCCATTGCTTTGCAAGTTCTGTGAGTGCGTCAATGCGAGAACGGGCATAATCCGCGCCGCCAGGAACGTTGATTGCCTTGACATTTTCTGTTTTGAATACGTTGGCTTCTGTCTCTGCAAATACGTCGGTGAGCTCGACGAGTTCCATTCCGAAGCGGATGTCCGGCTTGTCAGAGCCGAAACGCTCCATCGCTTCGAGCCAGGCCATTCGCGGAATGGTTTGCATCGGACGCGTTCCGCTCACTTCTTCGCAAGCCGAAAGCACGGCTTCGGTGACCGCGCCGAGGATGTCGTCCTGACTGACGAAACTGGCTTCGATATCCAGCTGCGTGAATTCGAACTGGCGATCTGCGCGCAGGTCTTCATCACGAAGACAGAGTGCTATATTGTAGTAACGGTCAAGGCCGCCAACCATGCAGAGCTGATTGAAGAGTTTAGGACAATGAGGCAGCTCGAAGAAGATGCCGGGCTTGAGGCG
>JBBSGY010000182.1:0-5772 GCA_038253645.1 Acidimicrobiales bacterium | reverse complement strand
GCTGAGCGATCACATGCCCGAGCGTTGCGAGGAAACCAGCGGCCAAATAGAAGAGCAGGTATCGAAACCGCCCGATTCGATCTTCGACGTTGTTGCCGAAAATCCAGAGAAACAACATATTGCCGCCGAGGTGCAGCCATCCCCCATGCAGGAACATGCTGTAGAAGATCGCGAGGTAAATGTGCTTGTTCGGGTCGATTGCCTTACCTGCCGGATGCGCCAAGCACTGATCTGACAACTGCGCTTCATAAACAGCACGAAACTCATTTTCGGTAAGCGGCTTTTGGCGCGTGACTTCACACGGCACCGCCGCGTAATCGATTGTGAATTCGAGCTCGCGAACCTGTGCGTCGCGCGTTGTCTCGAGCGGCGATGCACTCTTCGCCGGCTGCACGGCCACGAAGATCCACACGCACGCAACGATGAGCCCGATCGTGACGATGGGCAGCCGTTGAAGCGGATTGTGGTCAGAAAGTGGGATCACTGCGACCGATCCTACCGACGACCGACCCTACCGACCGATGGCAGCGCGGTGACAAAAGTCGTCACTGAGCTGTCCCGCTCGGTGTTTCGGGCCCGGGCGCGAAACAAGCGGGGTATGGCCGAAGCCCTACCCCGCTTGTTCGGGTAACTAGCGTCCGCGGCGAGCCGTGGTGGTAGTGCGACGCGCCGCAGTTGCGCGGGTTGTCGTACGTGCTGCCGGGCGACGCGTGGCAGTGCGAGCCGCCGTTGCACGCTTGGGAGCAGCGGCTGTTGCGCGCCGGGTGCTTGCCGCGGGACGGGTCTTCGACGCCGTACGTGCAGCCGGCTTTGCTGCTGCTGGTGCAGCAGGCCAAACGCCACGCTGAAGCTTGGGGGCTTGTGACGGGCTCATGACGGACTCCTTGAAGGACTTCAGCGCTGTGATGCGTGCCTTCTTGGAAGCCTTGATCTTAATTGATTCGCCGGTCGCCGGGTTGCGGCCCATGCGTGCCGGACGTTCGATCTTGGCGAACTTGCAGAACCCGCTGATTGCTACGGGCTCTCCCTTGGCCACGACTGCCGTGACAACATCGGTGAAACCACGAAGGGTCTCTTCGACTTGGCGTGTGTCTTGTTCGGTTTGAGCCGCAATGGCCTTCACGAGTTCTCTGCGATTCATAGTTGTTTCTGTACCTCCGGTTGCGTTGGTGGGGAAAGCATTACGCGTTCTCAACCTCGTGTGCGTGATATTCACCCTGAAACCGGGATTATTTCAACTCAGCCGAAGAATTTCTGTCGATTTAGTCCTGTTTTTTGGGCATTTTCGTGATTCCACACGCGAAAATGCCCCGGTGGTTGAGCACCGGGGCATCGTCACAACGCTATTCAGAACTGATCAAACGACCTTTACGTTCTTTGCTTCCGGACCCTTTTGGCCCTGACCGATTTCAAATTCAACGGTCTGACCTTCTTCGAGGGTCTTGAAGCCGGAGCTTTCAATCGCACTGAAGTGAACAAAAACATCTTGCTCTTCGCCATCGCGTGAGATGAAGCCGAAGCCCTTATCTGCGTTGAAGAACTTCACTTTTCCTGTAGCCACAATTACTCACATTCATTTTTCGTAATATCGATGACAATGCGCCTCCGATTCCCAAACCCTAGTGGGCCGCCGCCCAAAAAGCGTCATGGAACCGGCGAGAGCTATCCGGCGCCGGAATCAGGCCCGGTCAGACAACTCTTACTCTCTGCGCTTCCGGCCCCTTGCGACCCTCACCAATTTCGAACTCGACGGTCTGACCCTCTTCGAGGCTCTTGAAACCCGAACCTTCGATGGCACTGAAGTGCACGAAGACATCGGAGTCGCCGTCACGGGCGATGAAGCCGAAGCCCTTCTCGGCATTGAAGAACTTCACTGTCCCTGTAGCCACAATTACTCTCATTCATTGATCAAAACAACGGCAACGCGCCATCGCGCCTGCCAGCGTAGAGGCACTGAAAGCGTTTCGCTCGATTGCGACCTCTTACCACTTGGGTAGTACCGAAACAGGGCCTGGTCAGGCTTTTTACGCAGCGGCGTTGGCTGAGTCGATATACGGCTTCGGGTCTACCGCAGTGCCATCGAACCGGATCTCGAAGTGAAGGTGCGGGCCGGTGCTTTGGCCGGTGCTGCCAACCTTGCCGATGACATCCCCACGCTTGACCGTCTGGCCAACCTTGACCGAAATTTTCGACTGGTGCCCATAGCAAGTCGACAGGGCCTTGCCGCCTTCGCTGCCATGGTCGATACAGGTGTAGTTGCCGTAGCCCGATTGCCAGCCGGCCTTTGTGACCTTTCCATCGGCTGCGGCATGAATGTCTGTTCCCGTTGAAGCCGAGAAATCCAAGCCGGCGTGAAGCTGACGGACCTTGGTTACCGGATCGACACGCTTGCCGAATGGCGAGGTGAACTTGCCGCCGGGCAACGGATTGCCGATTCGAGAACTTGCCTTCGGCGCAGCCGTCGTTGTCGTCGATGGCGATGGTGTGCCTTGGTCCGCAACAAGCTTCACCGGAGTCGGTGTCGGTGTCGAGACAAATGTGCCGCCACGAGAGGCTGCCGCTCCGCCCGGGTGGTCGGTGCTCGCTGATGCGAGGTCGTCTGTGTTGACCGGCTGCTGAGCAGAGTGCCCGGCAAAGGTCATGTAGGTGAGAGCAAGTGCGACGACCAAGTTGGCCCCCGACTGCGCGAGCTGGCGGCGAGTCCGTGGTCTGTTCTCCGGTTGAGGCTTCAGACGTTCGAGGACCGGCCGGTCCATCCACTCGTCGAGTTCCGGGTTCGCCGTGAAGCCAACCGGCTCGCCAAGCTCGAATCCGGCGAGCGAATTCGGGATCGCTCCGATCAACCACGGGTCGACCGCGACAGGTTCTTCGACGGCAATCGGCGGCTCGTCGAGCCCTCGAAGTGCCGAGTCGAGTTCCGCGATTACTTCGTTTGCACCGTTGAGCGCGGAATCGAGTTCAAGCGAATCGAACGCGTCGAGCAACGTCGACAGCCAGCGCTCATCCTCGTGGGTGAGTCCCGGCGATAATGGCTTGCGATTCGGAACAACCGGCTTTCGCGCCGACATCTTCTTCGAGGTCGCGACCTTTTCCCACGTTTGCGGTGGGAAAGTGTCGCACGTTCGTTTCTCGGTCTTCGCAACCGGCTTGACCGTCTTGACTGGCAGCTTTGTCTTCGCCTCTGCCGTCGGTCGGGTTACCGGCAACTCCTGCGTACTTGGTCCGTCAACCTTTACCGCAGCCTTTGCTTCGGTCTTTTTGACGGTCGCGGCCTTCTTGGCTGCTGACCTTTCGGCAGCGGCTTTTTGATCTGCAGCGGCCTTCGCGGCAATCTCCGCGTCTTCGGCGGCAACCTCTTCAGCTGCCTCCATCAAGAGCTGTGCACCCGTTGCAAAGTGCGACGGCTCGATAAACCGATCGGCGTTCGGCGCGTAATGCCTCGCTGTTGCAACGCGCGTTTCGGTCACGAAATGCGCGGGGGCGGATGGAACGGCTCGCTCCTTTACATCGAGCACTCCCGGCTTGAAGTGTGTCGGGGTCGAGTAATCCTCGAACGCCGGATCGAGATGAGCCGGTTTCGATGGCAGCGGACGCGACGGCTCTTGCGCAATAAGCGGGTGAATGACCGGAGACGGGTCGGCTGCAGGCGCGGAGGCAAAGTGGCCGCCGGTGACGGTTGCGCCGTCCGCCGGCGCGACCTCACAACTGTCGATGCTGCCAGTATCCAAGAGAAAATCGTTTCGTAAATGCCGAGCCACAACGCCTCACCGCTGGTCCTCGAATCATGATACGGACGAAATCGGCACAGAGAGTGACCGCTGAGTTGCAGCTTGGGTGGCTATTTCGGTCACACAAGGCTTGATTAAGCGCTATGCGCGGTAATGATCGTTAAACGCCGACAATTGGGTTACAAACCGCCTAAAAGGCGGCGTTGATTGCTCTCCATGTCAGATCTACGAGTACGTAGCTGATGATCACTCCCGCAAACGCGGTGTATGTCCATCGATGGCGGTGATCTGCTGCCCAGAAGCGCCGCGTGCTGCGAATGCTGAAGACAACCGCGAGTGCGCCAAGGGCGAAGCTGAGCGGCCACCTGAGCGCCCCTAAAGCGCCGATTGGACCAAGCAGAGGAAATACCAGGTAAGTGAACAGGCAACGCAAACCTGAGAGCACAATTCCGGTGCCGAGAGCGTTTCTCGCGGCCGCCAATGAACCCGCTTTACGCTCACCGGACAGTCGCAGCAGACGGCGCATGAATCTGTCGGCCGGGCGGCGACTGAGCTGCGACGACGCTCCCGGGCCTGCGTCTTCGACCTTCACCGCAGCTGCTTCCACCTACAGATGATGCCGCGAGTCACGATGCTTCGCGAACAGCTTGTCGTCGAGCTGCCATTTCGACGGCTTCGCCGCTCAAGACGAGGGTTTGTTCGTCGATCCTGGATGTGTGACCCAGATTTCATCGGCTACTAGTCAGGAACGGATCGAACAAGCCGAGAAGTGGGGCGCCCACAACTACCACCCGCTGCCGGTTGTGGTGGCGAAGGCCGAAGGTCCTTGGATTTACGACGTAGAGGGCAAGAAATACCTGGACATGCTGTCCGCTTACTCCTCGTTGAACTTCGGGCATCGCAATGAGCGCCTGCTGGATGCGGCGCGTGTTCAACTCGACCGGGTCACTCTTACGAGTCGTGCCTTCTACAACGACCAGCAAGGTGATTTCTGTGAAGCCCTGGCGCGGCTCTGCGGACTCGAAGCAGTGCTGATGATGAATACAGGATCAGAAGCCGTCGAGAGCGCGATCAAGGTTGCGCGCAAATGGGCTTATGACATCAAAGGCGTCGCGCCGGATACAGCGAAGATCATTGTCTGCACGAACAACTTTCATGGTCGCACGACCACGATCATCAGTTTCTCCGGTGACCCCGACGCACGCGATGGTTTTGGCCCATACACACCAGGTTTTGTGACCGTTCCTTACGGCGATATCGACGCACTGCGTGACGCTATCGATGATGACACCGCGGCATTCTTGGTAGAGCCGATTCAAGGTGAAGCCGGTGTAATTATTCCGCCATCAGGTTTCCTGCGCGCCGCACGCGATCTTTGCGCCGAGCGTGACGTGCTGTTCATTGCCGACGAAATTCAAAGCGCGTTCGGCCGCACTGGTCGCACGTTTGCTTGTGAACATGAAGATGTCGTGCCCGACATCTTCATTCTCGGCAAGGCGTTGGGTGGCGGAATCTATCCGCTCTCGGCGATCGTCACGCGTTCGGAAATAATGAACGTGATCGGTCCGGGCCAGCACGGCAGCACTTTCGGCGGCAACCCACTCGCGTGCACTATCGGACGCGAGGTCATCGCAATAATGAACGAAGGTCAAGTACAAACGCGTGCAGCCGAGCTCGGACAACGTCTTACAAACGCATTGCGCGCGGCCGACCTTGCAAAGGTGAAAGACATTCGAGCAATCGGCTTGTGGCTAGGCATTGACATGGATCCGGAACTGTTGACCGGTCGGCGCACAGCGGAGCTACTACTAAAAGAAGGGGTTTTGTCCAAAGAAACCCACGGCAGTACGATCCGCCTCTCCCCTCCACTGGTCATGACGAACGAAGACGTCGACTGGGCCGTAGAACGCCTATCACGCGTGCTTTCGTAAATATCAGGTCTTTTCGAAGCGTAGAAACAACAGGCGCGGGATGTCGGCTGCGCCTGAGTGTTCGCCCGAGTCCGCAATGTATTGCGCGGGCGGTACCGGCTCGACCATTTGGG
>JBBSGY010000181.1:0-5773 GCA_038253645.1 Acidimicrobiales bacterium | reverse complement strand
CGTGCTCGATACACAAGTAGGAACGCTGACGACCATTTCGCTCGCCTCAGATGTGTTCTTTGACTTCGACAAGGCAACGCTCACACCAGCGTCAAGCTCTGAACTCGATGCAATCGCACAAAGACTTCAAAAACAGAAGCTTGCGCACATCGATGGCTACACAGACTCACTGGGCAGGCCCGACTACAACCTTGACCTTTCGCAACGACGCGCCGACTCGGTACGCAGCGCACTTGCATCGCACCTTTCGAGCGTGGAACTCGTCACTGAAGGTCACGGCGCTGACAATCCCGTTGTGTCAAACACAATGCCTGACGGTTCGGATAACCCTGCGGGCCGCGCAAAGAACCGGCGCGTCACTATTACGTTTGGGCCAAGTTGATGCGTAAGTCTCTCGCCTTAGTGGCGGTCGGCGCGATGACCATCGCCCCGTTTTACGTCACCGTTTACCTGCTGCGATGGCAAAGATGGCCAACGTCCGGGCTTGCTGACGGACTGACGACGCATACCCATCGGCTGCCGTAAGAACTTTGCGGGAACGGGAGTTCCGTGTCGCCACAGGTCACCGAGCGCAATGTCGAATGAGTACGGCTCGTGGCGAATGCGGCCGGCTCCCGGAATGTGCGTGAACTCGCCGAAGTAGATCTTGTCGCCGACGGAATAGAGGTCGATTCGCACAAAGTCGAAGCCCTTGCCAAGTTTTTCGGCGACTTCAAGCAAGTGTCGAAAATTGCTTGGCATTGGAGGGGTCGGGTCCACTCTCGGGAAAGGCACCGAGACATCGAACTCTTTCCAATCACGGTTCATCAGGTTGACCTTGTGGCCGGTGAATCGGTCGCTGTCGACCTGGATCATGCCGACACGCCCGTTGAACACGTAGCACTTGTAGTCGGTCGGGACAACACCGTCGAGCCCGATGAACTCCTCAACCACAAGACGTGGCTTCACATGAAGATATGGCCACTCGAAGAACTCGTAATAGAAGTTTTGCTTCAACCACTTACGCATCTGGCGGCGTGCGGCGACTTCATCGACAACATCGCCTTCGCGCAAAATCATCGTCATGTCACCCGCGTGAGTTGCCTTGATGACGCACGGGCGAGGAAGCGATGCAAAGTCAATCTCGTCAGGAGAATCGGCGACCTGAACTTGCGGGACGAGATATTGCGGGCCCAGTTTCTCGGCAACGTAAGCACGCACGTCATGCTTGTCCACCGTTGTCGGAAAGAGTGGGTTTCGGTCGTTGTGCTTTTTCGCGATCAACAACTCAGTAAATGTTTGCGGGTTTCGAAAGGTCGAAAGCTTCCGTTGATACATCAAATGTTGAAGAACCGAATACGTCTTCGGTGACCACCGAAGGGCTCGCCTTCCCGCCAATTCAATTAGGTCAAGCACTTTTACAAACACACTCCTCTTACCGGCTGCTAAAGAGACAACCTAAGCGAGTGCAACAACTCTTAGAAATAGTTGATTTACTTAGATTTCTCGACGGTTGACCTTAGTTAACGCCGGTTGCTGCCGATATGTCAGCAAATGTGACATATGTCTGAAACGAGAACATCCGGCCGAACCATCGAAATTGACGGATTCGACCGGATGTCGTCGGTTTACTCAGTTGTAGCTGCAGGGAGTTACGGAGTGACGTCGCTTGTGCCGGTGCCGATGTTGGCAAGCCACGCGGCGAGATCTTCCGCGTCTGCATCTTCGGACTGCCATGTGAGCTCTTCTGCATCTGGTGCGTCGAGCATCACGTGGCGGTACTTCGGCATACCCGTACCCGCAGGGATGAGCTTGCCGATAATGATGTTTTCCTTGAGGCCGAGCAGACCGTCGGACTTGCCTTCGATCGCCGCCTCGGTAAGCACACGCGTTGTCTCCTGGAACGAAGCTGCAGACAGCCACGATTCAGTCGCCAGCGACGCCTTGGTGATACCCATCAACTCGGGACGACCTTCTGCCGGGCGCTTGCCACTTTGTGCAAGCTCACGGTTTGTGTCGGCATAACGTTTCGAGTCGACGCGCTCTCCAGGGAGGAACGGAGCGTCTCCGGGTTCCGCGACCGAAACTCGGCGCAGCATCTGGCGAACGATCAGCTCGATGTGCTTGTCGTGGATCGACACACCCTGGTCTCGGTAGACCTTCTGCACTTCCTCGACGAGGTAGCGCTGAGTCTCACGAATACCTTTGATGTCGAGCAACTCTTTCGGGTCTTTCGGACCTTCAACGATTGAGTCACCCGCAACGATATCTTGGCCATCGGTAACAGCAAGGTGCGCACGGTTCGAGATCGGGTAGACGTCTTCGGTTCCATCTTCCGTAACGATGTTGACGTTGCGGCCGATGTCGTCTTCCGAGAGCCGAACGACACCCGAAACTCGTGCGAGCACCGCGGCACCCTTAGGCGTGCGAGCTTCGAAGAGCTCGACGACGCGAGGCAAACCGTGAGTGATGTCTTCACCTGCAACACCACCGGAGTGGAAGGTACGCATGGTGAGCTGAGTACCAGGCTCACCAATTGACTGTGCCGCGATAACACCGACTGCTTCGCCAAGCTCGATTTCACGGCCTGTTGCGAGTGAACGGCCATAACAAGACGCACAAACACCTTGATCCGCATCGCAGGTAAGCAACGTGCGCAAGCGAATTCGCTCGACACTCGGGTCGTCACGCAGCACGGCAAGTTCGTCATTCTCGATGACATGGCCCGCCTTATAAGGGCCGGCGTCTTCGAGGAGGTGACGTCCCCAGATGCGTGTCTGCAAGTAGAAGCGCTTACCCGGGAGATCAGTCTTGAGGTCGTCGAACCAAATGCCACGTGTGGTTCCGCAGTCGTCTTCACGAATGATGAGCTCCTGCGCAACATCGACGAGACGACGGGTGAGGTAGCCGGAGTCGGCGGTACGAAGTGCGGTGTCGGCAAGACCCTTACGAGCACCGTGAGTTGAAATGAAGTACTCAAGAACCGACAAGCCCTCACGGAATGAGTTCTTGATCGGTCGAGGAATCATCTCACCACGTGGGTTCGAAACGAGGCCCTTCATACCGGCGATCTGGCGCACCTGCTGAGGGTTACCACGAGCACCGGAGTCAGCCATCATGCCGAGAGGAACGACCGCAATCGTCTTCTCGGCTGCACGACCGACCTCCGAGTTAGCGGACGTCCAGATCTCGATTTCCTTCTGGCGACGCTCGTCGTCGGTGATGATGCCTCGCTTGAACTGTTGCTCGGCCTTTTCTGCTTCCTTCTCGTAGCGGTCGAGAATTGCGCGCTTCTCGGGCGGCACCTGAACGTCGTTGACGGACATGGTCAAACCGGATTGCGATGCAAAACGGAAACACATTGCCTTGAGGTTGTCGAGTGACTCGGCAACCGTGCGGCGCGGGTACTCCGCAGACAAACGCTCGACAATTGTTCCGATCGGCGTGTGCTTCTTGCCGACGCGATCGTTGACGAACGGGAAGTCTGCCGGCAATGCGTTGTTGAAAATCGCACGACCAACCGTCGTCTTTGTGTACGTGCCGTCTTCGTTCTTGAGACGAGGATCGCGGAATTCGATCTCTGCCTGAATGTCGACGTCACCGTTGTCGTATGCACGCTCCAGTTCCCACAGATGACGGAACGCACGGCCTTCGCCCTTTGCGCCCTTCTTCAATCCCGTTAGGTAGTAACCGCCGTAGACCATGTCAAGTGTCGGAACTGTGATCGGGCGACCGGTCGCGGGCGACAAAATGTTATTGGTCGACAACATGAGTATGCGTGCTTCGGCTTGCGCTTCAGCAGAGAGCGGCAAGTGAACAGCCATCTGGTCACCATCGAAATCAGCGTTGAATGCGGTGCACACGAGTGGGTGCAACTGAATTGCCTTGCCCTCGATTAACAACGGCTCGAACGCCTGAATGCCGAGGCGGTGAAGAGTGGGCGCACGGTTCAACAGAACCGGGTGCTCCTTGATGACCTCCGCGAGAACGTCCCAAACCTGTGGTCGGCGGCGCTCGACCATGCGCTTTGCAGACTTGATGTTCTGAGCAAGCTCAGTGTCGACGAGACGCTTCATGACGAACGGCTTGAACAGTTCGAGCGCCATGATCTTCGGCAAACCGCACTGGTGCAGCTTGAGCGTCGGGCCGACAACGATGACCGAACGACCTGAGTAGTCGACGCGCTTACCGAGAAGGTTCTGGCGGAAACGACCCTGCTTACCCTTGAGCATGTCGCTGAGGGACTTGAGTGGTCGGTTACCAGGACCTGTTACCGGACGACCACGACGGCCATTGTCGAACAACGCATCGACTGCTTCTTGAAGCATGCGCTTTTCGTTGTTGACGATGATCTCGGGAGCGCCGAGGTCGATGAGTCGCTTGAGTCGGTTGTTGCGGTTGATGACGCGGCGGTACAAGTCGTTGAGGTCAGACGTTGCGAAACGTCCGCCGTCGAGTTGAACCATCGGACGGAGGTCCGGAGGGATAACCGGAACCGCGTCGAGGATCATTGCGCGAGGGTTGTTTGCGCGCTTGCCGTGCTCGTCGCGACGGTTGAACGCCGAGACGATCTTGAGACGCTTGATCGCCTTTTGCTTGCGTTGTGCTGACAGCGGGCGAACGCCCTCTGCCGGCTCGATCTGCTGGCGCAGCTTGATCTCTTCGGCGTCGAGGTCGATGTGATCGATGAGGTTTGCAATCGCTTCTGCGCCCATGCCACCTTCGAAGTACTCGCCGTAGCGGTCTTTCAGCTCACGCCAGAGCAACTCGTCTTCGATGATCTTGCGGCTGTGCAGATCACGGAATTCGTCGAACGAACGTTGCAAGAGCTCCAGCTCTGCATCGCCGCGCTCACGTATCGAGGTAACTTCTTTTTCGGCAAGCTTTTGCTTGCTGCGGATCTCGCTGTCTTTCGCCTTGCCTTTTTCGAGTTGGGCGAGCTCGGTTTCGAGATCCTTGAAGCGCTTGTCAATATCGAGGTCACGCTCGCGCTCGATTGCCGTGCGCTCTTCGAGCATTTCGGCTTCGAGGTTGGGCAGTGCTTCGTGGCGCTTTTCGTCGTCGACAAATGTAACGAGGTTCGCGGCGAAATAGACAACTTTTTCAAGCTGCTTTGCCTTTAGCTCTTCACGCGCTTCGGTGCCCATGAGCAAGTACGCAAGCCATGAACGCGTTCCACGCAGGTACCAGATGTGGCACACCGAAGCTGCGAGCTCGATGTGTCCAATACGGTCGCGACGTACCTTGGAACGCGTGACTTCAACGCCACAACGCTCACAGATGATTCCGCGGAAGCGCACCCGCTTGTACTTACCGCAGTAACACTCCCAGTCCTTTGTGGGACCGAAAATCTTCTCGCAGAACAGTCCGTCTTTTTCAGGACGAAGCGTGCGGTAGTTGATTGTTTCCGGCTTCTTTACCTCGCCGTTTGACCACTCGTGAATTGCATTTGCCGTGGCAAGTCCGATTCGCAGTTGATCAAAATCGTTTACGTCCAACATTTAGATACCAGCCCTTTTGCGCTCATCTTCCTCGTCAGATCCGCGTTCTGGGCGGCTGATGTCAATTCCAAGTTCTTCCGCAGTGCGGAAAATGTCTTCGTCCAACTCACGCATTTCGATCTCTTCACCCGATTTGGCGAGGACCTCGACGTTGAGGCAGAGGCTCTGCATTTCCTTGATGAGAACCTTGAAGCTCTCGGGAATGCCCGGCTCGGGAATGTTTTCTCCCTTGACGATTGCCTCGTAGACCTTGACGCGACCCAACACATCGTCGGACTTGATGGTGAGGAGCT
>JBBSGY010000180.1:0-5775 GCA_038253645.1 Acidimicrobiales bacterium | reverse complement strand
GCCGACATGCTCGACAGCGCACGACGAGTTCTCACGGCATCGGATTTTCGACCGACTCGCAGTTCAGGGCACAGTGCTCAAGAAATTCAGATCATGCAGCTCGCGGACGAGCGTGCAGCCTCATAAATGGCGAAAGTCGAGCTCAACGAGAATCCGATGTGAATGGCACCGTGTCAACGAAATCAATTCCTTTGACGCAAGTCCGCAACAATCGGCCAGTGGTCTGATGCAAGCCGGCCGTGCGGTTTCGAATGATCAACCTCGGCTTTGACGACTTCAAAATGATCGCTCACCAGAATGTGATCTATCCGCGGCCCATCGATACGCCCCGTGAATTGGTGAGCCGTTCCAGGTGCTTCTGCAGGAAGGGCTTCGCGCAAGCCCGAGTTCTCAAGGACCCGGACAACGTCGCTATCCGGAGTCACATTGAGGTCGCCCGCAACAACTCGCGGTAGTTCGGCGTCGAGCCACTCGACAAGCTGGTGCGCACTGCGAACGCGGTTATCTTCGACGCGTTCGTCAAAATGCGTGTTTGCGACTTCAAGTTCGAGACCGGCGATTCGAATTTTGCAGAGAGTCGCGATGCGAGGAAATCCTGCCTTGGGCATACGGCTGCCTGGCCTAAGTGGATCGTCCCCGAACCACAGAGTGCGATCACTGATTACCGTGCCGCCTGCACGGCGAACAAGGATCGGACAGCGCTCCCCCCAGCCGAGCCTCGAACGCGAGCGATCGCCGGCGCATACATAGTCGGGGAGCTGCCGGCACAGTGACCGAAGTTGGAAGCCGTAGACCTCCTGAAGCGCAACTACGTGGGCGTCAAGGGCGGCGACGGCTTCGGCTGTGGCCCCGCGCCGGAAGGGCCACGAATTGCGGCCGTCGAAACACCGCCCATTACGGATGTTAAAGCTCGCGACCCTTATTTCACTCATTCGCCACGAAGCGTACGACACCGTCTCACTAGGGACCTGTCGCTGAAATAGCGTGGCGGGATTGGCGAGTCAGATTCATTGCTCGCAAGGCGAAGGTTCTTCGGAACTACGGAGTAGTTCAGGAGGTTCTTCAACGCCGCGAGCAATGAATCTGGCCGTCAAGACCAGGGCGTTATTTCAGCGACAGGTCACTAGGGTGGCCGAGTGCCCGCCGCCGAACCCTGCTTGATTCTCACGCTTTCCTGTCCCGACAAGGTTGGTGTGGTCGCGGCCGTGAGCGGTTTCGTAGCCGACGTGGGCGGCTGGATCGTCGAATCCGCCAACCATGCAGATCGCGAGGGTGATCGGTTCTATATGCGGGAAGAACTTTTGTTGTCGTCGCTTTCAATCGGCGTAGATGAGTTCGCGACTCGTTTCAATGACGTGGCAAGGCGCTTCGACATGCGCTGGAAAGTCAGTGCGACGACTTCTCGCAAGCAGATCGCCGTTTTCGTCAGTCAGCAGGAACATTGCTTGTATGACTTGCTTGGGCGTCATCGGGCAGGGGAACTCGAAGGTGATATCCGTTGCGTGATCAGCAATCATAAAGCACTCGAAGATGTCGTCAACTGGCATGGTATCGAGTTTCACCACGTTCCCATTGGTACGGACAGTCGTGATCGCGACTTCAAACGTGTTGGCGAACTTTTGACATCGAATGAAATCGACGTTGTTGTGCTTGCGCGCTACATGCAGGTAATGCCGAGTGAACTTTGCCGCAACTACGCGGGGCGAATGCTCAACATTCACCACGGTTTTCTACCGTCTTTCAAGGGCGCAAGGCCATACCATCAAGCCCACAAACGTGGTGTGAAGCTGATCGGTGCAACTTGCCATTACGTGACCGGAGAGCTCGATGAAGGACCGATCATCGAGCAAGACGTCATTCGTATCGACCACAGCGACTCTGTGTCCGATCTCGTTCGGTCCGGAAAAGACGTTGAAAAAGCTGTACTTTCGCGAGGCTTGCGCTGGCATTTGGAGGATCGCGTATTTCTCGACGGTGGCCGCACGATCGTCTTTAAATAATGAACGCATCATGCGTAATCTGCGTATGTGGCACCTAACGGTACGAAACAAAGCACTTACGCGGGGTTCATCGAGTTCATCAAGAAGCTCGCGTATGCATTCGTCTTCGTTGTCGCTGTCGGATACGTCGCTGCCGGGGGTGCTGCAGCGACACATCACTCCGTAGCCGCTTCAAGCGGAACAGGTGAACCTCTTAACGTTCCTAACTTCCCTGACTTGAGCCCTAGCCTCGAAATCGGTCACGCACCCTCACAGGGTCTCGAAAGGCTTTTGGGCCGTTAGGCGTTACCGTCCACACTGCTCAGCAGGGGCAAAGGAACCAACAAGGCCTGCAGGCCCACACTGCTCCGCAGGGGCGAAACAACGCTCAAAGATACGCGCCGATGGGCGGAGAGGTGTCCGGAGCATTCGGGCCGGTCTGGATGTCGCCGCGCCTGGCGAGTAGCTGGGCAAGGGATAGTGGTTTGGTAACCCCCTTGTCGGCCTCACCCAACCAACGCCGTGCTTCGTTCACGGGAAAGTTGGTGAACTCGATGTTTGCCAAACACCTTCCGGGACGCACGAGGGCTGGATGCAGGCGCGTGATTTCCTGGTTGGTAGTGAGTAGCAGCATCACGTTGTGATGCTGCCCGAGAATTCCGTCAGTGAGGTTGAGCACCTTCCCTAGCGCGGCTCCGGCGCTTTCACGTGCATTGGCCCGAAGAAATTCATCTGCATCCTCCGCTGCAATCAGCCGCCACATTTGATCTGGCCTGCTGGGCGATTCGAGGGTCGGACCTTCGGGTTCACGAGCCGATTGATCAAGTACTTCCGCGAGATATTCAGGCTCGGCAAACAAATGCTCCGCATCACTGATGTATTGCATCGCGCACCACGATTCCCACGATCTCGCCAGAGAACGTGATGCAGTTGTCTTTCCGGTCCCAGGTGCTCCATGCCAAAGGACCAGCCTTGGTGAATTGCGATCGGGCCGCGATCGCTCCATCAAACTCTGAAGTTCTTGGCGAACCCGCGTCGGGTAGTTGTCTGAGACTTCTTCCCATAATGGCGAATCGAGCGTTCGATCGTTGTAAGTGCCACCGTGGTGATTGTTCCAAACACGGACCGGAACCTTGCTCTTTTCGATAGCCGCATTGGCTCGTGTGTGTATCTCGACGGCAACTTCCCGAGCACGTTCTTCCGATTTCGCCGAAACACGAAACTCCGTGTAACGCACCCCGACTTCGACACCGATTGTGATTCCATCGCCCGTTGCGACAAGTGCAACAACTGATGGTCCGGTTACGCTGCGCTGCATCTCGAATCCACCGGGCAACACTTCAAGCGCCGCTAGCGAACGCTCGATGCGCCCCTCAACAATGTGCGGTTCGTCACCATCAAGCCACCGCTGGAACGACGCGAACCGAATCAAGTTCTCGGAGTAAGTGAGTTCCTCAACAATAAAAGATGCAGGAACAGCGCCAGGATTGAGTTTTTCCATACGTAGGCCCTCCAGAAGCCCGGAGCCTCTTCACCTCGGAGGTTCCTGCCTCGAAATTCGCTGCACCGCTATCGTGGCCCAGAGGACGAATTGAGCAACAGTAGTCGCCAAACCGAACCAAAGTTGGAGGCTTGTATAGGCGACGGAGAGCCCGAAACACGCAAGAGCGAACTGAACGCTCGTCGCCAAAGGTGGTTTGTCGCGTGAGCAAACCTGGACGACCAGGGCACTTACAAAAATGAGACTCGAACAACCAACGAGAATGTCTTGCCATTTCACGCCTGGATGTTACCTCCGGAGTCCGCCAGACCTGCATGGGCGCGGCGAGTGGAGCGGAGGAATTGACGAGAGAACCGGTAGCCTCTTCGGTGTGAATTTAGGTCGACGCTCACCGTGACTCCTCATGCCTTGATGCTCATGACTCGCGATCTTGTGCCGGGCGTGCTTCGAGAGCGGCTTGAATCGCTCGTTGTCACGACCTGGGATGCGGAAGGTTCATTCTCCAACGGCAGTCAGGAACTCGATCACATCCAAGTACTCATCACCGGAGCGCGCGGTTTGCCGGGAACGCTGTTGTCTCGGCTTCCGCGCCTTCAGCTCATCCTCTTAACGGGTACGGGCTTCGAGTACGTGGACAGGGATCATTGCGAGCGACATGGCATCACGGTGTGTAACACGCCCGGGTACACCGGTTCGGCGGTCGCCGAACATGCCTTTTCACTTTTTCTTGCGCATGCCAAGAACATCTGTGGCTTGGACACAGCAGTGCGGAATGACGCCGAGACGGCGCATCTGCGGAGTGTTGAAGTGGAGGGCAAGACCGCCGGCATCGTTGGGTTGGGGAATGTCGGAAGTCGCATCGCCAAGCTGGCCCGAGGATTCGGCATGAAGGTCGTCTACGTCAGCCGTACGGACAAGGCCGCGGTTGATACGCAGCGTGTTCGCATCAACGAGCTGCTTCAGTGCTCAGACGTCATTTTTCTGACTCTGCCGGAGACGGACGAGACTTCGGGCATCATCGGCATCGACGCATTCTCTTCAATGCGGGAAAATTGCTTTCTTGTGAACGTCTCGGCAGAAGGGCTCGTCGATAGGAATGCATTACGGAGCACGCTCGTTACGGGGTCTATCGCCGGTGCAGCACTCGACATTGTGAGTCCAGATCCGATCTATCGAACGATGCCGCGACTAATTATCACTCCCGCACATGGCTGGTACACGAGAGAGTGCATCGAGCGACGAGCGCGCATCTGGATTGAAACCTTGGCTGCGTATCTCGAAGAGAATCCGCACAACGTTGTCATCGGATCAAGGTAAAACTGCGAGTCGACAATGTCGGATCTTCGACGGTATTGGATGTTAGGCACACCCTCCACTTGGAGAACTGATCTTTGATGTACATCGCCTGTTGTTCGGTTTGCAGCGCACCACACAGAGAGTGCCTTCGTGGCACACAAACTCCCGCTAGAGGCTTGGACACCAGTCTGATCAACGGGTTCACATGACACCAATGTGAAAGCGGTTCTGGGGGCGGCACTTCACTATCGTGCGCCGAAACTCTGACGTGCACAGTCAGAAAATGTGAATCACGCGAGTGTTATTTATATCCTTCAAGGTGGCCGAAGGGTATGTGCGGCTGATTCGCGTATTGGAGTTCAGAAACGCGCTTGCAGCTGACATGTTCTCGCCATTTGACAGCGCTGAACGGCCAACTCAAACTTGAGAAATGGCTACAGTTAAAAAAGGGAAAGATGTTCACGAATCCGACATCGCCTATGTCTCACCGTTGATGTATATCGGTGTGCTTGTCGGTGTCAGCGCTGTCGCCGGTTGGATCCTCCGAAAGTTGGTCGGCCCGCACGATCCACTCGATAGCCCGAACGCAACATCCATGGGCATCACTCGTTCTGACCAGTTCAGCTACATCGTCAAGTCGATCCCGTCTTCTATTGAACTCGGCTTGGCCGTCGTGGGCACTTTTCTCCTGGTGACACTTGCTGTTCTGCATTTCCGTAACAAATCGCGCCGCGGCGGCAATGGCGCTGTGCTCGCTATCGCCGTCTTCGCAGGACTCGTCCTCGCCATGGTGTGGGCGTCGGTAACCTACGGAACTGTCGACGCCAATATCGGGGGCGGTCTTGCGATGATTGTCGGACTTCCGTTTGCTGTATTGCTAGCGGCGGCGGGTTTATTAATGGGTCTATCGGCATGAATGTGGGTCTGTTTCGCTATAGCGAGGCGCGAATATGCCTATAAAGCAAGGACAATTGTCGCTTCGCGCCGGTATCTGGCCTC
>JBBSGY010000179.1:0-5804 GCA_038253645.1 Acidimicrobiales bacterium | reverse complement strand
GATTGCGGTCGAGACGACCACCGCGTCCAGACTCGCAGGGAGGCGTTCAGGTTGATGGCCGACCCAAACCTCGGCACCTGAATCCCGCACCCTCTCGAACATCGCGGATGCCGCCGCATCGCTTCCCGATACGTCGTGGCCCATTGCCAGCAGGACTCCGGCGATCGCACTCATCCCCGAGCCACCGATTCCGATTACATGGATCTTTCGGGCCGTTGTCAGGTCGATTTGCTGAGCGGGCGCTGCGTTATTCACGATGCCTCAGCCTCGCACGCCGGCGCCATCCACCGGCGTCACCCGGACCCGGCCCCATCGAACTGTGTGCACCTCCGCCCTGCCCAGGGCAACATCTACACACACTTCTATGGGTTTAGGGCAGCTACCGCTCACAGCTCAGGACCGGCGAATCTAATCGTGACGAAAGCGCCCTGAACGCAACTTGCGTTCCAAATCTGCCAGGTAATAGTGAGGAGACGCGTCTGTTTCTCTCGCTCGAGTTAATTCGTGCAAAATCAACTCTGGATCTTGCTCAGCTATTTTCAACAGAATCGCGAAGAACGTGCACGGTTCGTGCTTGCCCGTTTCGGAAGTGTTGAGCATTCGCAGGAGAATTGGTGCAGTTTTCGAAACCGGAAAGCCGAGGATTTCAGACACCAGTGACTCATCTCGAAACGCGGCATCTCCGATCTCCTGAACCCGTGTGAGCGAAAGGCGAAGTTGCCTCGATCGGGCGGCGGGCAGACCGTCGAGGTATCCATCGATGCGAATTGGCTTTTGGTCAACGAGTTCCTTGTGAAGCAGACACACGACCCATCGCGCGGAGTGATTGACCAGATTGTGAGAGCTGCCCCAGCCGTTCTTCTTGACTACATAGAACCAATTTTTCCAGGGCACTTTTCGGCTACGACCATGTTCTTCGGAGAACACCGAATTGGCGGACGTGGTCTCTGTGGGGACGTCGCGCGATGGCGAATACTTGAAGCGCAGCCCCTCGGGCAACGGCGCAAAGCCCTTGCTTGCGGGACGTATCCCGCCCATGACCTTTACGCGAGCCTCTCGGGCTTCGGGATGAGGAGCCAAAAGATCGACCCGATCGGCGGTATATCCACCCGGTGGGAAAACGATAAGTCTCCGAACGACTCTTGGATTTTCCGATGTGGCTCGAATCAGAAAGCATGCCTGCCTCGTGATGGTTTCTGTCCCGGCGTTCACGGATTCTGCGCCCAAGAATTCTCGCAATGTCCTTGTGAGTAGGAACGAACGCTCGAGATCGCGGAAGTCAAAATCGGGGCGTGAACAATGGGATATGTCAGAATTGCTGCCGTTGATGGCCATGGTTCAAGACCGTAAGACGTTGACATAGTGTCAAGGTCAAGCGCGATTTCTAACTTGCTTCGCAGGTCTCCACCAATGTATGGCCACTACGTCCGTCCATCGTGACCAAATAGGCCGCGAGTTCCAGATCATGATCATCGTTGAATTGGCTGTTACCCAATGGCGTGATCATCCGAGTAGTTTCAAGCGCCGATCGGAGTCGCAAACGATCTTCCGCGACGTGATCGAACGTGAGCTGCGCCCGCGAGGATGCGTCTGCCAGAATCAACATTCCTGCATAGGCCTGCGCGGCCATTTGATCTGGGTCACTACCGAACCGCCGGCGATAAGCATCTACGAACTCACGGTTGTTTCCCGAATCGTTGTTGATGTGCCAACTGTTCGCAGAAAGAGCACCTTTTCCGGCACCTCCTGCGGCTTTGACGATCGCTAGTGGGTTGAAACACGAGCCCCCGGCGAACTGGCCGCGGAATCCAAGGCAGCGCGCGCTTCGCATCAGAGTGGCCGGGAGGTCTCCGGCGGACGCTATAAAAATGAGATCCGGCTGCAGTTGCGCGGCGCGCGTTGCGTATGGAACGACATCATCGATGGTTTTCGAAAATTCAATCGAGTCGAGCACCCGAATTCCGTGTTCGTCTGCTTTGCCGGCGATGACATCTGCGCTGTCGATGGCGTATTTGTCATCATTTGTGCACAGCAAGACAGCTCTTGTCGCTTGACCTCGCTCGGCGTAGGACTCAATACTCGTTCGTAGAAGAGTGTCTTCTCCCAGGCTCGTGCGAAACACAAAATCCCGCCGATAAGGGCAGTCACGCCCAACGATGTGCAATCCCGGGGTGCTCGTCGCAACCATGGGCGTGCGTAGTGCGTTCGCGACGCTATGAGTTGCGATCGCCAAATGCGAAATGCTCGGGCCCAGGAGTCCAAGCACTTCTTTGTGTTGAATCAGATTTCTGGTCTCGTCCGCCGCCCGTCTTTTGTCGGTAGCGTCATCGACTGTTTCGACGGACAACTGCGCTCCGTTTATTCCGCCTGAAGCATTGATCGTGTCTCGAGCCAGCAGTACCGCATTGCGCGAAGTAACACCGTAAACACGACCCAGCCCGGTCTGGGAGTAAACGGCGCCAAACCTGACCGTTCTTCGCGCATAGCGCTCTGACGAAGTCTGATCGTTGATCGGCTCACGTGACCGCAAGAAACGCGCAAGCAGTTTTTGTTGTTCCTGATCACGGGCTTGGCAGCGTTCAACGTCGGCAAGATGCTCACGTACCGCATCGTTTACGTCACGAACATCCCCTTCGAGCGCCCGCCGTATTTGCTTCAGCGAGAGACCGAGTTCTCGGAATGTCGCAATGAGTTGCAGCCGCCCGACGACGTTGTCCTCATAAAAGCGATAGCCGGACTCTGTGCGACCACTACAAGGAAGCAATCCAATCGAGTCATAGTGGCGCAACATCCGTGTCGAAAAGCCCGTCTTCTTCGCAAGCGCCCCTACGGTCCATCGGGAGTCGTTGCGCAATTCGTTCATACCCGGGGGAAGCGTAGGCGCGAATGAAGCTGATCAACAACGCAGTAACGCGGCCTCGCGGGTTTGAGGGGTTGGTTCAGGCGGGGCGGGCGTGTTGGTCGACGAGTGAGGCGACCCGGTCGGCCGCGTCGGGAATGGCGAGACTGCGGGCGGCTGCGCGCATCGCGTCCCGGCGCGCGGGGTCGACCAGTAATGGGCCGGCCAGCAGCGCAAGGTGTTCGCCGTCGCAGTCGGCGTCGGGCAACACGATCGCAGCACCTGCAGTCTCGAGCACTCGCGCGTTCGCAGTTTGGTGATCGCCGGTCGCGCCGGGAAACGGAACGAGAATCGACGGCACACCGGCAACTGCAATCTCGGCACTCGTTGTCGCACCAGACCGGCAAACAATCACATCCGCCGCGGCGTACAAGGCGTCCATGTGCTCTTCGTACTCCACGGCCTTGTAAAACAATGTCTCGGTTTTCGGATGAATCATCGGCCAATCACGTTTACCGATCACGTGATAGATCGCAAGGTCAGGGCGGTCGTTCCAATGATCGGCAAGGGCATGTATTGCCTTGTTGATTGCAGTCGCGCCGAGGGATCCACCGAACGACGCAATCACGAGCCGGTCATCCGGCAGGCCAAGCACTTCGCGCGCTGCACCTCGAGTAAGGCGCGACTCCACGATTTCAGGACGCACAGGATTGCCCGTTACGACCGCGCGCGGGAGCGGCGTTCCCGGCCAAGCAATAGCGCTGGCCGCGGCGCGCTTTGCAACCAGACGGTTTACCGCGCCGGGAACAGCATTTGACTCAGCAACGATTAACGGGACGCGCAGCAACACCGCAGCGAACGCTGCGGGGGCAGCCGCATATCCGCCGACCGACACAACAGCTTTCGGTTTTGCACGAGCCACGAGCGCGATCGCTCGAACCACTGCCGCGAGCAACCCCGCAATGGCTACAACGTTGCTGAGAGCAAGCTTGCGTTTGATGCCGCGTCCGGGAAGGAGCGTTATGTCATAGCCGGCAGCCGGAACAACGCTTGCTTCGAGTGCGCGACTCGAACCGACAAATCGAATCGACTTCTTCGCGTGTCCAGCCTCGACGAGAGCGTGGGCGATTGCGAGGGCCGGGTAGACGTGGCCGCCTGTGCCACCACCTGCAATGAGGATCACGTACGGCTCGGCGCGCGCTCCGGAGCCACAGCCTGCTCGATAGCGATGTCTTCACCTTGACGCGCGATATTCAGCAAGATTCCGGTCGCGCCCATCAGGATTATCAACGACGAACCACCCTGTGAAAGGAACGGTAACGGAACACCCGTAACCGGAAGGATTCCGATGACGGCGCCGATGTTGAAAAACGCCTGCATCACGACCCAGACGGTAATGCCACTCGCCATCAACATGCCGAACCGATCGGGTGCCCGGGATGCCGCGCGAATGCCCAGGAGAGCGAAGCCCACAAACAACAAGATGACGGCAACAGCGCCGATAAGCCCGAGTTCCTCGCCGATGATTGCGTAAATGAAGTCGGTATGCGCGTTGGGCAAAAAGCCCCATTTCGCACGACTCGCGCCAAGACCGACACCTGTGATCCCACCTGATCCGATTCCGACGAGGGACTGAACTACTTGATAGCCACCTGCATTTGCGTCAGCGAACGGATCGGTGAATGACAGCAGTCGAGCGCGACGGTACGGTTCGACAATTGCGAGAAGCGCTGCGCCACCGATTGCAACGAGCCCCAGCTGTCCCATGGACTTGAGCGGCGAACCGGCAACGAACAGGACCACAACCGCAATACTGCCGAGCACCAGTGTGGTTCCCATGTCGGGCTGCAACATGATGAGACCACCGATGATCGCGAAAACAAACAGCACCGGACGCAACGTGACGCGCGTGATGTGCATCTGATCGGCGCGGCGCGCGAGTAAATCCGCAGATAGCAACAAAAAGGCGAACTTTGCAATTTCGGATGGTTGCATTCGCAATGCCCCGACACCAAGCCAGCGACGCGAACCACTTACCTGGACTCCGATGCCGGGAATCAAAACAAGAAACAACATCGCGCACGACACAACAACCAACGGCAACGCCCATTTTCGCCAGACTTGATAGTCCACTCGCAACGCGAGCACGAGCGTGACTATGCCGAGGGCGAGCCAAACGACTTGGCGCTTGAAAAACACCCACGAACTACCGTAACTGCGAAGTGCCTCGACTGAAGAGGATGACAGCACCATCATCAAACCGAACGCGCACAAAACAGCGACGAGCATCAGCAAGAGGAAGTACCCATTTGCAGTGCTATTCGGCCTGCTACTCATGCGCTTCCTCCAAATGCCAGGAAGTCGGCATAAAAAAAGCCGAGAGCAAGTGCAGTAAACAGACCGGCTCCAATCCAAAAACGGATGATTACGTGCGTCTCGGGCCAACCCTTCAACTCGAAGTGGTGATGAATTGGCGCCATTCGAAACACGCGTTTCTTGAAGAAGCGAAACGAAATGATCTGCACGATAACCGAGAGTGTCTCGAAAACGAATAGTCCACCCGCAACCGCCAACAACAGGTGCACGTTGAGCATCAGCGCCAGGCCTGCGAGGCCGGCACCGATCGCAAGCGACCCCGTATCGCCCATGAATATTCGCGCTGGCGCCGCGTTCCACCACAAGAAGCCGACACACGCGCCTGCCATCGCGACGGCAATTATCGCCAGGTCGAGCGGCTGGCTCACTCGATAAAAGTCGTAGTGACGTAGTTGCCAAAAACCTATGACTGCAAACGTGGAGAACGCGAACGACGACGCTCCCGCTGCGAGTCCGTCAAGACCATCGGTGAGGTTGACCGCGTTGGAAGTGCCGACAATCATCAAGACCGCGAACACGATCCACCCAAAATGACCCAGGTCGATTCCGAGCGAGTCGAAACGCGTCCAGGAAAGATGGGTATTGACTG
>JBBSGY010000178.1:0-5809 GCA_038253645.1 Acidimicrobiales bacterium | reverse complement strand
GCGGCTCACGTCGCCGGATGTGGAAGATCGGCGTGATGCCGTCCAAAGGCTTGGAGCACTCAAACGCGCGGACGCCTCACGCGTTGCCGCTGCCGCACTCGGTGATAAGTCGGCGATTGTGCGCGCCACGGCCTTCACAACGTTTGCCGACTCCACCGGAGAGACCACGAGGAAGTAGACAAGGAACCCCACGAGGGCGAAAAGGCCGATCAGCTTCCAGTTCATTGCATACGAATCTTAGGGGTGCGGACTGAAGCTGTCGGTGATGGGAAGCTTTCGCACATGGGAACTGACCAGCCGATCGATTCGGTGTTGTTGTTGTCTTTCGGCGGTCCGGATGGCCCCGACGATGTGATGCCATTTCTGCGAAATGTTACGCGCGGTCGAAATGTGCCCGATATCCGCCTGGCAAAGGTCGCCGAGCACTATTACGGCGTTGGTGGCGTGAGCCCGATCAACGCTCAGAATACGAGATTGGTGAGGGCGTTGAGTGACGAGCTACGCGCTCTCGGCAGCGACATGCCTGTGTATTGGGGGAATCGAAACTGGCATCCGTTGCTCTCCGACACGCTGCACGAAATGAAAATCGATGGCCGTAAGCATGCTGTTGCATTCGTCACGTCGGCATTCAGCTCATACTCGGGCTGCCGGCAGTACCGCGGCGACATCGAGCGCGCGCAGATCGAAGTCGGCGACGGCGCGCCGGTCGTCGACAAGATTCGTCAGTACTTCAACCACCCCGGATTCATCGAGCCAATGGTCGATAATACGCTGTCGGCGCTTGCGAACGTCCCGGCGGGCGCACGGCTTGTGTTCACCGCACACAGCATTCCCAAGTCAATGGCCGACAACAGCCGCTACGTTTCACAGTTGCTCGAGGCGTGCTCACTGATTGTCTAGCGAATCGGCGATCACCGTTGGGATCTCGTATTTCAAAGTCGGAGTGGGCCGCCGCAGGTCCCGTGGTTGGAACCGGATGTAAACGATTATCTGCGCGAGTTGCAGGCACCCGGGGTAGTGCTTGTTCCGATCGGATTTGTGTCGGACCACATGGAAGTCGTGCACGACCTTGACTCGGAGGCACAAGAGACTGCGACCTCATTGAGTCTTCCTCTCGCGCGAGCGAACACAGTTGGTACCGACCCTCGATTCGTCTCGATGATTCGCGAGCTCGTGATGGAGTACGTCGACGCAGAACCGATTAGACGTGCGCTCGGTTCACTTGGCGTCGTCGGGTGTCTGGGCGCGACGTGCTGTGTCGACCCGCGCGCTTCGTAGCTCTTCAGATCGCAACATGATCGCGGCAGAACCCCGCGAGGTGAAGTAGTTCCATCCCCAATCGACAAGCACTTTCAAACGGTTCCGGAAGCCGACAAGGTAAACAATGTGTACGCCGAGCCACACGATCCACGCAATGCGTCCGCCGAAGCCGATTCGCTTGAGCTTTGCCGGGAGTTCCGCAACTGCGTTGCCGCGCCCGAGCACGGCCATGATGCCCTTGTCGCGATAGCGATATTCCGTTGTCGACTCGCCGTTGAGCAATCGAATGATCTGTTTCGCGACATGCTTGCCGCCCTGTATTGCGTTCGGCGCGAGAAGCGGAGGCTGACCGGATGCCGGTTCAGGCGAAACAAACGCGTTGTCCCCGATCGCAAACATTCCAGGACGGCCTACGATTTGGAGGTCCGGCCCAACGAGGATCGAACCTCGCCTACCTGTCTGCAAACCGAGTTGCGCGCCGAGACTCGCTGCACTTACTCCCGCGGCCCAGACGATTGTTCCGGTGTTGATTACTTCGCCACCCTTGAGTGTTACCGACGTGGCGTTTGCAGACTCGACGGCGGTTTCCAAACGTACGTCGACCCCGCGTCGACGCAAGTCGGCAAGTGCACGCTCCTGCGAACGGGCCGTGAACGCGGACAACAGATTGGGGAACGCCTCGACAAGGATTACGTGCAGCTTTGCTTCGTCGCGACCAAGCAGGTCATGCGCCATCGAAGTGAGCGCCCCCGCAGTTTCGACACCCGTCGGTCCCCCGCCGACAACGACAACTGTTTCATTCATCTGCTCGCGATGATCACGTGCTGATTCCTCGAGGCGCCACAAGAGATGCTGTCGAAGAAGAATGGAATCGGCCAGCGTGTAGAGCGGCCAAGCGTTGTCGGCCATACCCTCGATGTCGAAGAAGTTGGCGACAGCGCCTGCACCGATCACGAGATAGTCGAAGCGCAACACGACGTCGTCGATCTCGATTGCCCTGTCTTCCCCAGCTTCCCCAGCTTCCCCACCGTCCCGACCTTCCCCACCGTCCCAACCTTCCCCACCGTCCCAACGCAACCCGGTGACCTCGCCCATCTTGAAGGTGAGGTTGGTCTGGCGCCGGAAGATCGCCCGGGCTGCTGCGCCCACCTCTTCCGGCGCGAGGTAAGCCGTTGCCACTTGGTAGAGCAGCGGCTGGAACGTATGAAAGTTGTTTCGGTCAATGAGAGTGATGTCGACGGGGGCGTTTCGAAGACCATGCGCTGCGTTGAGACCGCCAAAACCCGCACCGACAATCGCTACCGATGGTCGTTTCGTATTCCCGTTGTCCCTGACCCGATTCTTCATGACACGGAAACGATCCCACGGTTTGGCCCGTGAGGGTCCGCCGCCATATTGCGGGACCGATTAGTCACGTTGGAGAGAAAGGCCTGAGCTAACGTGCCCGATTAGAGCCATGCCCAAGAGTCCTCGCACCCTCCCCCTCCCTCTCAGATCCCACCTACTGCGCGCAGCCGGCGCCCTGTCGGTCGTCACCGGCCTCGGTGGCTGCAGCTACCGCTTTGCCGTACCCGAGCCTGCGACCGAACAAGGCAAGAAAGTCATGACACTGTGGCAGGTATCGCTGTACGCCGCTGTCGGCCTCGGCGTGCTCGTCCTCGGTATCCTGGTGTACTCACTGATTCGACACCGTCGCCGTAGCGATGAACTGCCGAAGCAGACCGAAGGCAGTGTGCCCCTCGAGCTCACCTACACGATCATCCCGTTCATTCTCGTTGCCGCGCTCTTCTTCTACGGCCTGAAGGTGCAAGATGACGCAACGCACCTCACTTCGAAGTCAGCTTCCGCCGCGACACAGCCGCTCGCCCTCGACGTAACCGGCTACCAGTGGAACTGGAGATTCAAATACACCGCGGACAACGTCACGGTCGAGCCTGACGAAACAGGTGCTCTGCCCGAGATGGTTCTGCCGGTCAACAAGACAATCCGGTTCAACCTCATCGCGATCGACGTGAACCACTCCTTCTTCGTACCCGGCTTCCTGACGAAGCGTGACCTCATTCCGGGTGTACACAACGAGATCGAAGTGACTCCCGATCGCACCGGAGAGTTTCTTGGCTATTGCGCGGAATACTGCGGCCTCAACCACTCGAAGATGAATTTCAAAGTGCGAGTCGTTTCGCAAGCCGACTACGACTCATGGATCGCCCAGCAGAAGGGCAAGAGTCTATGACCCCATCACCGAAGATCGCCCGATGACCGCTGAGCCGCAGCCGACCAAAAAGACACTGTCGCGCAACTCGCTGCTCAGCTACCTGACGACAACAGATCACAAGCAGATCGGGATCGTCTACGTAATTCTTGCGTTCTCCTTCTTCCTCATCGGTGGCCTGCTGGCGATGGGAATTCGCGCCGAGCTGGCCCAACCTGGTCTCGACTTCGTCGGAAAAGACACTTACAACCAGCTCTTCACGATGCACGGAACCATCATGGTGTTCCTGTTCGCGATGCCTGTGTTCACCGGATTCGCCAACATCGTTGTGCCGCTTCAAATCGGTGCGCCGGATATGGCGTTCCCACGGCTCAACGCAATGTCGCTCTGGTTCTTCGCCGGCGGTGGAATCCTGCTTATGAGCGGTTACCTCACTGCAGATGGACCGGCCAACTTCGGCTGGACCGGATACGCGCCGCTTTCTTCGCACTACACACCCGGCCCCGGTGGCGACCTTTGGGTGCTCGGCCTTCTGGTGAGCGGTGTCGGGACACTGTTGACAGCGGTCAACTTCATCACGACCGTGATTTGCCTTCGCGCGCCCGGCATGACGATGTTTCGCATGCCCATCTTCACTTGGAACATCTTGGTGACGAGTTTCCTCATTCTCTTGGCATTCCCGGTTCTCACGGTAGCGCTCGCACTTCTTTACCTTGACCGCGAAGCCGGCACGACGTTCTTCGATGCATCCGCAGGTGGTGCGCCGATTCTTTGGCAGCACCTTTTCTGGTTTTTCGGCCACCCCGAGGTGTATATCCTTGCGCTGCCCTTCTTCGGAATGGTCAGCGAGATCCTTCCGGTGTTCGCCCGCAAGCCGCTATTCGGTTACAAGGCATTCGTGTTCGCAACTCTGGCAATTGCCGCGTACTCGATTACGACTTGGGCACACCACATGTTCTCGACGGGCGGCGTGATGCTCACCTACTTCAGCGCGACAACGCTGATCATCGCCGTACCAACGGGCGTCAAGGTGTTCGGCTGGATCGCAACCATCTGGCGAGGCCAGCTTTCGTTCAAGACGCCGATGCTGTTCTCGATCGGCTTCCTCGTTGTGTTCCTCATCGGTGGTCTCACAGGACCGATGCTTGCCCTCGCGGCGCTCGACTTTCACCTCACCGACACCTATTTCGTCGTCGCCCACTTCCACTACGTCATGGTGGGTGCGGCGGTCTTCGCCACTTTCGGCGCCTTCTATTTCTGGTGGCCCAAGGCAACTGGTCACATGCTCAACGAGAAGATCGGCAAGCTCCACTTCTTTTTCTTGTTCATCGGATTCAACCTCACTTTCTTCCCGCAGCACATCCTCGGACTGCGCGGGATGCCGCGCCGATACGCCGACTACTTGCCGGATCAGGGCTTCAATTTCATCAAGATGCTGTCGTCGAGCGGCGCGGCGATCACGTTCATCGGAATGATGTTCTTCGTCGTCAACCTCTACGTCAGCCGCAAGCAGAACGTTCCCGCGGGTGACGACCCATGGGGCGGCAACACGCTGGAGTGGGCAACCACCTCGCCGGCTCCGCCGCACAATTTCGACAGCTTGCCCCCAATACGTTCGGAGCGACCGGTGTTCGATGCTCGCCACCCTGAATTAGTCCACGTTCACAGGAAAGGCTAGGTGTAGCAACGCTGTGCGTACTGAATACAAGCTCTTTCTGTACCTGTCGGGTTTCATGTTGCCGCTCGGCGTCATCTACTGGCTCGCAAGTACCGAAATCGCAGGTTCGATCCTGCTCATCGTCGTGGCGATTGCGTTCGCGTTCATCGGCGTCTACCTCGCAATCCAGTCGAAGCGCATGGCGGGATTTCGTCCAGAGGACTACGACGCAGATCCCGCTGACGGCGCCGGCGACGTCGGTTCATTCCCGGGAGCGAGCATCTGGCCGCTCATCGGTGCAACCGCTTTCACTCTTCTGGGGTTTGGCCTCGTGTTTTCGTCATACATCGTCATCCCCGCGGTCGGTCTCATACTTGCCACCGTTATCGGGATGGCACGTGAATCCGAGGTTGCGGAACTGCATCACGAAGATCTCGATGCACATAACCATCTGGGCGTGACAGCGGCTCCCGGATTCAGTGATCAGGTCAAGAAATAGGGTTTCAAAATAGCCAGTCTTCGATCCTATTGGCGGGGTCTCGACCGTAATCGTCGGATTTATGGGGCTCCCGGCATCGATGTGGGTCAAATCTAGGGATCCGCGGCAGCGAGGCGCTCGTGCGGAAGGACGTGGGTGATCGGTCCAAGCGTCACCATGACGAGTGCGAGTGCAGCCTTCG
>JBBSGY010000177.1:0-5810 GCA_038253645.1 Acidimicrobiales bacterium | reverse complement strand
TTCGCATATGGACCATCCACACGCCGACGTCGTTTCGTCTTCACGATGACGCTACAGACGCAGTCGGTTCATCTCCAAAACGCGCGTCGCCGCGGTGATCAGGTGAAGAGTCGTTCTACACCCGGTCAACCGTTGACATCAGAGGTAAGGACTACGTAAAACAACATCATGTACGCAATTCTTACAGGTAACAATGTTTTGCCCAACACGGCGAGCACGATGGAAACAGTTGTGGCCAAAGATCTCCGACCGGGCTTACCCGCAGGTAAATCTAACCTGAACAGAACGTCAATAACGGATGCCTGTGAGATGACAAGCTGACGTCGTGCCTCCAGCCGGTCTTAGGCATCCGGCAACGCTGAGCACATCGGTCTCAATGGAGGTTCTTTGGTTCTTTGGTGATTCCACCGACGCCCAGAGCAGCGCCGACGTAATCCAATGGCCACTAGACCACGAGCACCGTTGCGGGTAACGACATGGGGGAGAGTTGGGTGTTGATACTCGTCGAGTCGCAAGGCTGCTAATCGCAATGCAACACGACTTCGACGCCAGCCGCTGATTTCGCCGATACCTTTACGAGAGTCAACATATCCGCAATCAGTTGCCAGTTGCAATCTGCAACCGATGAAGCGGACCGGAACAGCAATCGTGATCTGCGGACGACTTATGTTAGGGCTGAGCGGCTCCCGGAAGTTGCTAATCAAGACCCTCGGTGTTTGCAACGGACGGCGTGTTCGCTCGGCAATACATGGAAGGCGTCACGGAGGTTGTGAATTCAAGACTGCCATTGGTTCCGTCAGGAAGACGACGGCCATCATAAGATGTCACGAGTGCCTGGCCTAGCGTGTGCATTGCATTGACCGCTTCAGGCGACATGTTAATTGCAACGATGCCGCAACCCGCCAAGCTGCCTTTGCCGGTGATCGGGGAAACCGGAAACCGAGCACCTTCGGCTGCGGTTGCGATTTCACCCACCCACACTTTGTCGGTGCTGCCAGCCATCGCAGTCTTGATCTGCGGTTCCATGGCTCCTCTGTCTGCCGGGTCGGCGAACGGGTACCAAAATACCACTTTGAAACCGAGGTCACCCAGTTTGGCGGCAAGCTGAGGCGACGAAATACCTTTCGGTGCATCTTTCGGTTCGAACGGGTCAATGTGCACGAGCACCTGACTGGGATCAGCAACGTTGGCAGCACGGCTCCAAATTTCGCTCAAGCCATCAGTTCCGACGATACGGACTTGATCATTGAGTCCAAGGCGTGCTGCTTCGGACCGAAGATTTGCTCGACTGCTCGATCCGATCTCACAAAAGGTATAAGTGGTGCCAGTGCCCAACTCTCGCATTGCGAGGGCCGCCGACCCTGGGTATTCATCTGGGCTGCCGTCCATTAGCTGCTGCCGGAATCGGGAGACGGCCAATTGCGGATCGCTGCCGCTGGTGGCCAAGAAATGTCGCACTCCATAATCACGCCCTGGATCGGTGTCAGCCGTTGGCAATCGATAGGTTGCCGAACCGGCGTGCGTTTCGGCTACATGCGTCGGGCTCTCAATTGCCAAGACATTCACCAACAGAAGGTGCTTATACATATCGGTGGCATGACCGAAGTAAGGATTTCCCTCAGTCACGGCACCTGTTGACAGCGACCGAATTGTCTTGCCGCTGTCATCAGTTAGTGGACGGCCAAACCCGTAGTACGTGAGCCCTGTCGACTGCAAGAGCCTGAGTGGCAAGCAGTTTCGCCCGTCGATCACGATGCGGTCACCATTCATCGTGGCAGCAAGTGTCTCCCAGTCTGCTTCAACAACTTCGTCATACTCGGTGAGGATCAGCGCCATGTCGGCATCTCGCACTGCGTCTGCGATCGACGTGTATTGCACCGCGTCCGGAAAGAGTTCGTCCTGTTGTCCGGATGGCAGCAATGGATCCCACGTCGCCACTTCTCCTGCGTACTGCGTGAGCTGATTCACGATTGAAATACTTGGTGCTTTGCGCATGTCATCGGACAACCGCTCGTTCGACAATCCGATAACCGCGATCTTCTTTAAGGCGAGGTCAATGCCGAACTGGCTGAGTGCGAAGTCGACAGGGATCTGACGCTGATGCGCATTGACAGAGTACGCAGCGTCGACGAGTTGCAGTACCTCGCCGATCTCCCGTGCCGACTCCGACATGGCCAGCAAATCTTTGATGAGGCAGGAGTCACCGAAGCCGAGGCCAGGCGGCAGAATGGCACGAAGGATGCGAGGATCATGGCCCATTCCCTCTACTACTTCGTCGATCAATGCACCACGCTTATCAATTGCTGGCGTCATTTGGTTGATCGCGCTGATCGCTATCGCTAGTGCGTTGTTGCTCCCGTACTTGACGAATTCGGCGGATGCCGGGCGCATAATCATGACGGGTGTCTCAGGCCGGTAGCCCCGATACAGCTCGCTGAGCAACGGCTCCAGTTCAGGATTGTGTGTTCCAAAAATCAGTCGATGCGGATTTCGCCATTCATCAATTGCGTTACCCTGGCTAAAGAACACGGGATTGTGTGCAAAACGCTTGCGCAGTGTTGGATCGATGGCTTCGAACTCGGCCAACAGCTGGTCGCTTGTGCCGGGTGGAATCGTGCTGGTGACAACGACGGCCTTTGGTTGTGGCTGAATCGCGAGGACTTGACGAAAGGCTTGACGGACGTAGTCGAGATTCGCTCCACCTTCCGGATGCGGTGGCGTGCCAACCGAAATCAGAACGGCATCGAGCTGTTCGTTGCCAAGTTGCGCTTCATTTTGCACGAAGTCGAGACGACCGGCAGCCATCTGCTCGGCGATTGCTTCGCTAAGGCCCGGTTCGACAACCCCCGCTTGCCCGCTTTGCAAAATGGCCAGCCGGTCTGATTGCGCTTCAATGCCGGTGACGCGGTGGCCCGCCATGGCGAATGAAACCGCTGCTGTCTCGCCAACATAACCCTGTCCAATAATCGCTATTCGCATTGGGGCGGATGCTAGGCACGCTGCGCGACACTTGTGAACCATCAATCGCGTGAATCACATTTGAGCAACAAGTTGCACGATCGCAAGGCATGTGTCATGTTCAGGGACCTATTCACATTCACGGAACATGCTTGACGTTCACAAATCTGTTTTGTGTGATTGACACTTGTCAGGCCGACATAGACCGCGAGTAAGGTCCCGGCATGATCGTTCTGGGAATCAATTCGGTGTACCACGAGTCCGCCGCTGCAATCGTTGTCGATGGACACGTACGCGCTGCGGTCGAAGAGGAGCGCTTTAATCGCGTCAAGCATGGAAAACCTGCGGATGTCGACACCGCCGACGTTCTTCCGGTGCAGTCAATCGCGTTCTGTTTGAATACAACTGGCTTGACTCCAGCCGACATCGACTTCATCGCGTACTCGTTTGATCCGGCTCGACGTCAGAGTGGATTCCAAACGGATTTTCTCGGGAGGCCCAATGACTGGGGAACGGTCGAAGGTGAGCAACTGTTCATCAATGGTGTACGCCGCGTTCCAGTGGCGATTTCCGAGTTGCTGAATAGGGACTTCACCGAATCGTTCGAATGGGTCTCACATCACTTAGCCCATGCTGCATCGGTCTATTTCCCGTCGGGATTCGAAAACGCAGCGGTGATGGTGATCGACGGCATCGGTGAGGCATCGACTGTCATGCTCGCCACGGGCAAGGGCAATACGTTGAACGCCATCGATAGCGTGCCTTTCCCGAACTCGTTGGGTTTCTTGTGGGAGAAACTGAGCAAGTTTTTAGGTTTCTCCGAATATGACGCGGCCAAGGTCATGGGGCTTGCCGGATACGGCAAACCTGATTTTTACGTTGCTGCGTTCGATGAGCTGATCGAGATTTCCGAGACAGGTTTCAACGTGCGTGCCGATCTGTTGCGTTTTCGAGATGATGACCTTGAGCACCTGAGCAATCTTTTCGGTGCGCCGCGCCGTCGAGAAGACCCAATTGAGCAACGCCACTACGACATTGCGGCCGCCCTGCAACAGCGCAATGATCAGGCTGTCTTGGCGGTAGCGAATCACTTGTATTCGATGCACGCATCGGACTCGCTGTGCTTCGCCGGTGGTGTAGCTCTGAACTGCGTCACCAACTCTCTTCTCAAAGAAGAGGGTCCATTCGAAAATATCTACATTCCACCGGCACCCCACGATGCAGGCGGGGCTGTGGGTGCAGCGTTGTACACCTACTTCCAAAACGAATCATTTGATGAGCTTGGTCAGACTGCGCAACACGATCCGCTGATACCCGGTGCATATTCCGGACCGGCATATGACGACGAACAGATTCAAACTGCGTTTTCCGTTGCCGGTATATCGGCGCGTCGATCTAGCGACGTAGCGGAAGAAGTTTCCGAGTTTCTAGCTAACGGACAGATAGTTGGCTGGTTTCAAGGTGCAATGGAGTTCGGACCGCGCGCTCTCGGCAACCGATCGTTACTGGCAGATCCCCGACGTCGAGACACTCGTGAACGACTCAACCGCCGCATCAAGCATCGGGAAGACTTCCGACCCTTTGGGCCGAGCGTGCTGGAAGAGTTCGCCGACGAGTGGTTCGAGATCGGCCGCTATTCGTATAGCTACAACTACATGTTGTTTGCACCCCCCGTGCGTCCCGAAAAAGCTGATCAGAGTCCCGCCGTTCTTCACGCTGACGGCACATCACGCATTCAAGTTGTGTCATCCAGAAGTAATGAGCGATATCACCAACTCATATCGGCCTTTCATCGTCGGACAGATGTGCCGATGGTGCTCAACACGTCTTTCAACGACAATGAGCCTTTGGTATGCACGCCAAGTGATGCCTGCGCGACTTTTTGTGGGACCGAGATCGACGTTCTCGTGTTGGGTGACTGGATTGCAACCGAACGGCCTGGTTAGTCCTAACCGTCGTTACACTGGCTAGCGGAACCATGAAGAGTAGAATGACATCGATCGACATTCCAGACCTATTGAGTTCCGGCAATGGAAGACGGGTTACGACGCCCGCCGAGTGGGAAACCGGTCGACGGCCACGGCTCCTCCGGAAGTTTCAAGAATACGTGTATGGCAACTGGTTCGAAGTGTTCGACATCCCAGAGGTTTCCGAACGAGATCGGCAACGTTTCCCTGGTTACAGCTGGCGGTTGCTTGCGATGCACGTCGCCGGACATTTGGATGCATTGGAAATTCCGGTCAACGTGTTCTATCCCGCGGGACCTCAGCATGGCTTTGTAGTCTTCATTGACCATCACGATGCAATAAACGACGGCCGGAGTGCCCCACCGGCATACCTACCGTTGCACCGCCTCCTTGCATCAGGTCTGGGCGTTGCCACCGTGAGAGTCGAAGACGTCGCACCTGACGACCCCCGCCGGTTTCGCAAAGGTCTCATCAACTGTTTCTACGACCCAGACCGACAGCTGCCCGATACTGCACCCAAGGCAATCGGTGCATGGGCGTGGGCGGCATCACAGATCGTCGATCTGCTTGTCGGCAGTGATGGGTTGGAGACCGACAATATTGCGGTGCTCGGTCATTCACGTGGCGGGAAAGCGGCGTTGTGGGCGGGTGCATACGATCAGCGCTTCCGTAGCGTCATTGCAAATAACACTGGTTCCACCGGAGCCAAACCCGCTCGGCGAATGCGTGGGCCGAATGGACTAGGTGAAGACATCGCCACGATCACCGACCGATTCCCCTATTGGTTCTCAACGTCATACGAACAATACGGAAACAACGAGTTCAGGTTGCCCGTCGACCAACATGAGTTACTAGCGCTCATTGCGCCTCGACGCCGGTTCGTAG
>JBBSGY010000176.1:0-5831 GCA_038253645.1 Acidimicrobiales bacterium | reverse complement strand
GCTGCCCGACAACCCTGCCGGGGGCGCCCACAACAATTGATCGTTCGGGAACGTCACGCGTAACCCAGGCATTGACCCCGATTACGGTGTCGGCGCCGACGACGATCGGCCCCATTACTTTTGCGCCGTCGAACAGCCAGCAACCATTGCCAATCGTAGGCATGCCGTCGAGGTCGACCCGCTCCAGCCCACCGCCACCGACGCGCACACCGCTGAAGACACGAACGTTCGACCCGAACACAGCATCGTGGCCAAACCCGGTGCCGGCCGGATGTGGCATCGCAAAACCCGGTCCGACCGATGCGCCCGGCGCCATGTCGCAACCGAAGGCAACCATGTTGAGCAGATATAGACAGCGCGAGATCGGACGCAGGCGAGCCTTATGCATACGCGTGGCAAAGCGAAAGACGATCACCGCGAGTGCACCTGGGCTGAGCAAGCACTCGATTGTGCGCGGCCGGCGCCCACCGGACAGCGACGCTTCCATGTCTGCCAGCGACCGAATGTCGGCACGAATTATTTCCAGCAAATTCATATACTCGCAATCTCCTCGTCTCGCTCGCGCAACCGCACAACACGCGCGGGGTCACCCACAACCACTGCTCCGTCGGTGAGGTTTCCGCGAACGACTGCGTTGGTGCCGATCACCGAATTGTCACCGACATTCACTGAGCCGATCACGTTTGCGCCGTCAAAGACCCAGCAGTCATCACCGATGTTCACCCAAACGGGCTCGTCCGGTCTTTCGTACGACGGGCCACCCAAGCGAACTCCGCCCATGAGGCGAAGATTGCGACCGGCGCGCACGGCAGCGAGGCTCACACCGACGGGGTGAGCGAGCGCCAGACCGGGGCCGATCTCGGCGTGTGGTGACAGATCACATCCAAAAAGCATGGAGTTCATCGAACGTAACAACCGGGCGGGCGTCACGCGCCCGCGCGCGTGCAGGTGAGAGCTCATGCGGAAGAAAATCACCGCCCATGTACCCGGTAAAAGCGCGATATCGACCAAGCCTTGTAACGACGGAAAAGACGTTCGTTTTAGAACGGCCATGCTTGCCAGGTCGCCGCGCACCTCATCGACGAAGCGCATCCCTACATCCTGGCATGTACGCCGCAAGTGTGCTTGTCACATGACATTTAGTTGACAGTATGTTTTCAAACAGTAGAGTTCGCGTCGGTCGAGGGTCTTGTGTACCTGATGCACTCAGCGTCGATCTTGACTTTTCCGGGGGAAATAGCAGTGGTTGTTGGGCGGGATAGCGAGCGGCTCGTCGCGCAGAAAAGTGAGCAAGGCGGCTTGATTTCGATCGATCGCGCCGTGACAGAGACAGTGACACAAACTCGGCCCACAATGGTTCCAGCGGGGCCGTCTGTCTCGTTGGTCCCGCAAGGTTCATGGTTCTACGAGTTCTCCAAGCGCGCAGCCGACATCATGATATCGGCGATATTTCTTCTTTTTTCGTTGCCGCTCATCGCCGTGTTGGCGTTTGTCGTTCGACTCGACTCATCGGGTCCCGCACTTTTCAAGCAAGAGCGCGTAGGCAAGGACGGCCGGCCGTTTCGCTTCTACAAGTTCCGGACCATGTACGTCGACGCGCGACAGCGGTTTCCGGAGCTCTACACGTACCGCTATGAGGATGACGAGGTTCACTCGATGTTTTTCAAGCTCCCGTATGACCCGCGCTCGACCAGAGTCGGTCGTCGTTTGCGTAGAACGAGCCTTGACGAACTACCAAACCTCTTCAACGTGCTGAAGGGCGACATGAGTCTGGTCGGCCCGCGTCCGGAAATTCCGGAGATGCTGCGGTACTATTTGCCCGAGCAGATGGTGAAGTTTGCAGTGAAACCCGGTTTGACCGGAGTTGCGCAGACCACCGGCCGGAACATCTTGCGGTTTCAAGAGACCATCGCGGCCGACCTCTCTTATGTCGCTACCCGCGGCATATGGACCGACGTTCGAATCTTTGTGAAGACCCCATTTGTTGTTTTGTTGATGTTAGGAGCCCTCTGATGGATGCACGCGAAGTTCTGCGGATTGCTGCTCGTATGTGGCGCATTCCGGTGGTGGCGCTTCTTGCCGCAATACTGGCGTTCGGGGGCTCATACGCGTTCAGTCCGACTTACGCGGCAAGCACGAGTTTGCTCATCCGTGGACGCGACGCCACGGTTCTCACCACAACCGGAGCGTCGCTGGACCAACAGCCCGGCGTTGTTGACGCGTCACTCGCGAAGGCATTGGGCGAGACGCAGAGCGCGCTTGCTTCAAGCCGCACATCGGCCGAGATGGTCGTCAATGAGCTCCACCTCGATCAACCGAAGCCGAAGCCGTCGGGCTTCATCTCCTCTACGAAGCGGCAAGCGGGCGACGCGTTTCGCAAGACGAAGGCATATCTGACGCACGGTTTCTACGCGAAGCCCGATCCGCACAACGGTGCCGTCGAGTCAGTGATGACCGGTGTTTCCGCAAAGCCGCGGAAGGACTCCTACGCAATCGACCTTATTGCCACGGCCGACAATCCGCAGCTCGCCGCGGACATGGCCAACTCGGCCTCAAATGCCCTCGTGACTGTGAGTCATGACCGCTTCCAGAAAGAATCGACGGCGTTTCGTGACTTCCTTGCCCAGCAAGTTGGTGTCGCGGAGCAGGATGAGCGCACTGCACTAAGTGCAGTTCGTGAGTTCCGCCAGAAACACAACATCTCCGACGCGCAGTATCAGTCAAACCTCGACGCGACGGCATCACAAAACGCGCGCCAGTCGCTGCTCGATGCGCGGGTGGACTTGAAGGCGACGCAGGCTGAGCTCGAAGCGACGCGGCGCTCGCTTTCCGCCGTTCCACAGCAGCAGGCTGTTACCAACCGCATCACCACAGGACGCAGCACAACCGAGATACAACAGAACGGCTCGAACCAGGTGTTCGTGACGCTGGAGGGCAACCGTCAACGTCTCGAAGCAGAGCTCGCCGGTAAGCAGGCCAAGGTCTCGGCACTGAACGGAACCGGCGGCCGAGCGGCAGCGGCCAACCTCAGCGCGGACGAGATTGCGCTGCGCGACCTTGACTTGAAAGCGTCGATCGCGTCCGACACCGTCATAAAGCTGCGCGACCGTCACCAGCAAGCTGTCCTCGACAGTGCCAGCGGACGCGTCGACCTGACGCGAATCGATCAGGCTGGAGTGCCTACATACCCGGTTGCTCCGAAGCGATATCTGTACATGGGAATGGGGATGGTGCTCGGCGCACTCCTCGGCCTCGTTCTCAGCTACTTCGCGGCTCGACGCAGGGGTGAGACATTGCTGCCGACCTTCGGCGTGCCGGCGAACGCACCATTCGCGAACGCGCCATTCGCGAACGCGCCATTCGCAGACGGGCAACCCGCGACTCAACAGTATTTCGATGTTCGCAACGGTGATCCTCCGACTATTCCGGTGCCCGTTGCTGCCGGCGCGCGCGAGAGTGCCGGCCGGTTCGAAGTATTCGGCAACGGCCAACGAAACGAGGGCTGACATGGCTGCTCATGTCCACATACATCACGACCATGACCATGGTCAAGGTGGCCGCACCAACCGCCAGGCGAACGAAGCCGCTGTGTACGACGCGCGCGCCGAAATGTTGTTGGCCGAGACTCCCGACGAGGCATTGCTCGTCGACCGTTCCGAACCTCCCTTTCCGAACCGGGAACATCGAGACTTTCTGACGTACGCGCTTGCGCAGATCCCGACGTTCCAGGACAAACGCGTGCTCGAAGTGGGCTGCGGCTCGGGAAACCTCTCTACCTGGTTCGCGTTGCAAGGTGCGCAAGCAACCGGTGTTGACGTCTCCGAAGTCATGCTGAAGCTCGCACGACGACGCGCGCAGGTCAACGGCGTCGACGAAGCAGTTACATTGCTCGACCAGCCAATCGAGACACTCGATGCGCCTGACGGCAGCTTTGACATGGTTATCGGCAATCAGGTGTTGCATCACCTGGAGCTGGACGAATCGATGGCAAACATTCGCCGCTTGCTGTCTCCGAACGGAGTTGCGGTGTTCTGCGAGCCAGTGCTGTTCTTGCCCGAGGTCTCGCGACGGGTCCGCTACAACGGGCTTGTCACGCGCTTGTTTCCCTCGCGCGCGGACACGCCCGACGAACGTTCCCTCGGCATGACCGAGATCCATAGGGTGCTCGATGCCTTTCCATCATCGGAGTGGCGGCCGTTTCAGTTGCTCTGCCGTCTTCAGAACTTCGTAGAGCTTCCCGACGGCGCGTTTCACATGTTGGAGCGCATCGACAGGTTCGTTCTTAAGCGCGTCCCCGGCGCTTACCGGTTGTGCCGTTATGTCGTCGTCGTTCTAAGACCAAGGAGCGTGACTTGAAATGAGAATTCTTCTTACGGGAACGGCCGGCATGCTCGGTCGATCTCTCGTTCCGACTCTCGTGCGTGCAGGTCACCAAGTTGTCGCTACCGACAAAGATATGCGCGAGCCGTTTCCGTGGGGCGTTGACGGCCCACGTCTCGCGGCGCTCGATGTTCGACGCGAGAGTGACATCACCGAAGCGTTTGGGAGCTGCCGGCCGCAACTGGTGATCCATCTCGCCGCCGAAACGAGTTTGGAGGTCTGCGAAGGCGACACCGACGAAGCGTTTCGCACGAACGCGATCGGCACCAAGCTCGTAGCGCTTGCTTGTCGTCGCTACAACCTCCCGATGGTCTACATCAGCACCGCCGGAATTTTCGACGGTCTCAAGGAAGGCGCGTACACCGAGTTCGACACGCCCAATCCGATAAACGCGTACGGCCATTCGAAGCTGGAAGGCGAGCACTATGTCGAGCAACTCGTGCCGAACCACTACATCGTGCGTGCGGGCTGGATGGTTGGTGGGGGAGTCAAAGATCACAAGTTCGTGTCACGTATTCTCGATCAAGTTCGTGAGGGAAGCCGTACGATCTACGCCGTCGCAGACAAATGGGGTACTCCGACGTACGCGAACGACTTCTCCCGCTGCCTGACCAACTTGATCGAAACGGGCAGTTGGGGCACCTACCACATGGTGTCGAATGGGCACGCTACGCGTTTCAACGTCGCGCGACACATCCTTGACGTTCTCGGACGTGATGACATCGAACTCGTCGAAGTCGATTCTTCGTTCTTCGCGGAGGAGTTCTTTGCACCGCGCCCCAAGTCCGAAATCATGCGAAACCTTGTGTTGGACCTTCAGGGGATGAACACAATGCGTCCATGGCGGATCGCAATCGAAGACTATCTGAAGACCGAGTTCCGGGACATGTTGCTTCTCGACCTGACCGCGGCCGAACTGGCCACAAGCCCAAGCGTGTGACGGCACGCCGATTGGTCGCGATCGTGGTCACGCTTGTGCTTGTGGGACTCGTTGTCTGTCTCATCGCGGTCGTCGCTGTGGTGCATCGATTGAACAATGCAGGTCCGAAAGTTTCCGCGCCGCACGAGACGTTGCCGCCGTCGGGCGCGCCACTGAACGACAACTCGCTCGTGATGTCGTCCGACCGGACGGGAAACTATGAGGTTTACGTCACGACGACTTCGGGCGGTCCTTCGAAACAGTTGACCGGTGACAAGCACTTCGATTCGTGGTGGGCGAAGGTCTCGCCCGACCGCGCACGCATCTTGTTCTATCGAACACCCAAAGGCGTGCACGACCACGACTTCACCAAGACAGCGCTCTGGGTGATGAACGCCGACGGTTCACAACAGCTCGAGCTGCGCCCGGTCGGTACCGACGGATGGAAGTTCCAGGGCCATGCCGAGTGGTCGCCATCGGGGAAAGAGCTCGTGATGTTCGGCGGTTCGCGGCTCTCACCGCAGATCTGGAT
>JBBSGY010000175.1:0-5906 GCA_038253645.1 Acidimicrobiales bacterium | reverse complement strand
TAATCACGGCAGACCTATATCGCCATCGCTCGAACCTGAGCATGGCCGACCGAGCCTGTCTCGCTGTCACGAAGAGCTTCGGTGCAACTGCATACACGGCTGATACCGCCTGGCTCGACTATGTAGACGACTTCGGCGTGAACATCATCGACATTCGAGCAGCCGTCCGTTAGCGCAAGCACCGCCATGTTGCACAAAACCCCGATCACGGAGAGGAGTACGACGACCATGACCACCCTTTCCCCTACCTGGAACGAGCGTGAGCGGAAGATCCTTGCCGCCGTCGTTGCTTCCGAGAACGACGACACCGACGCACATACGGCGGCCCGCAACGCCATCGAACTGGACGATGCGCTCTTCTGTCGAACGATTGAGCGCCTCCATGAAGGCGGTTACATCGACGCCGCAATCTCAAAGGACGGTGCGGACAGGTTTGTCGGTGTTCATGTTCGTGGGTCACTGCCGCCCGCACTCCAAGAGGTTGGCCTTTGGCCGTCCAAAGACCCGTACGAAACCTTGATCGGCATGTTGCAAGAGCAGATCGACAGCGAGAAGGACGACGATCGCCGCTCGAAGTTGGTGCGTTTTCGGAACGGCCTTGCCGGAGCGGGCAACGACGTAGCTGTGTCCATCCTGACTGCATACATCGAGCGACAAGTCGGCGTTTGACCATCCGGTGCCAGTTCGACAAAGCAATGAGGTTGACCACAGGCAAGCCGTTGAACGGTTCTATTTCGCTCCATGAGCCGCTATCCCAACACGCCAATGGGAGTTGGAGAGAAGCGACCTACGATCGGCATGAATCAGAGAAACGATCCCTTCGCGCCTTCGTCATGCGCTCGATACAGGCTCAGCGACGGCATCGGCTTCGGGATCGTTCATCGCAAGATGTAACGCCAACTGGTGACATGCAGCGTTCAAGGCTTCCTGGTGGCCGATCGGCTCATACAGGTGCGCCGTTGCCAGACTGTGCGCTCGCAGCAAGGGCTGCATCAAGCCGTACTCGTAGTGCGACTCTCGCCATGCGCTGCGGGCAACTTCGTATTCATCCTCCGCCATGAGCAAAGCGTTCTCCCATGCTGCTCATCAAAGCGAGTAGGTCCGAACAGCGCCCTGGCTCAATACCTTTGGTCACGGTGAACAGCTCGCTAAAATCCGCTTGGAACTTCGACACGTGCAGCGGCTTAGCCGCACGATCAATCTTCAACTTCCACTGCCTTGCCACCAGCACCTCATCGAGAGCGTCCACTGAAACGGCTTGCGAAAGCCGAGGCATCCACATTGCGAGTTGAGTTTCGTCAGTGACCTCGAGCGATCCCGAGCTGACTTCGTCGTTATTCATTTCCTCGTCCTAGCCGAACTAGTGCAGTGACACGTAAATAACTGGCGGTTACAACGGCCGGATGACGCCGCTCGCGGCGTTCCCGGCTCGCTGTAACCGCGCACCTATTTACCTGTCACAGCACTAGGACGCTGCGGAGGAGGGCATCGTCGCAACAAGATCAAGTAGGTCGAGCGCCTTCGCCATTGCGTCGGGCGATTCCAAGATGGCTCGGCTCATACGGCCTGGCGTCGTCGTCGCTTCGACCCTCCGTTCGCTCACGTCCGTGGGTGCGCCGATGGCAAGACGCTCGACCTTCACCGACAGCTCCAAGAACGCCAGCGCCTCTCTCGGCGATAGCGACGTTGCTCCGTTGAGCGAGTTGAGCTTGTCGATGGCCTTCGCCTGCAAGGTCTTGGCGATGGCAATGTGCTTTGCGTTCATGGCCGCAAGTTGTTCGATCTGCTGGCGACGTGACTCAGCCTCCTGGTACTCGGCGTATGCCTCGCATCGGGCAGCCCACCCATATCTCGCTGACCAACCCTCGACAGTTCGGAGTCCTACACCGCAGGAAGCCGCACAAGCCCGCAGTGTCCGGCGTGACCCAGCGTTGCAGTATGTCACAAATGCTTCGTATGCCTTCGCTGACTCACCCGACGTGCGCTCCCATTGCGTGGTGGTATCAACCTCTGTCACTAAAAGGGCCTTCCCATGCACGGCTCACATGCATGGAACCCGCTGGATACGTCATAGCCAACAAGAACGTTGTCAGACGAACATATGTCGCAGTGCCCGATCCATCGACCTCCCACCTCCTCCTCAACTTCGATACTCTCCCCAGACCTTTCCATACCTTCCATACGTGCATACCTAGGCTGTGGTGCGTTTTTCGTACCACCAGGTCCGGCTCACCACTTGTACCGCTGTAGATGCTCCCACTACGAGCACGAGGTTCTTTCGGCAAGGCGTGGACGTGATCACATTTGGTGCGACCGGGATTGCACTTGATCCACATGCGTGCGCTCTTGTTTGCTGGTCCATTGCCCATTTCGAGATGGATGTAGCCAAGCTCGGCAAGATGCTTGGCGTGGATGCCAACGGTTCGCTTCTCCAACCCGATTGCATCCGCTATGGCACGAAAACCGCCAACCGGCATTCCGCTCGGCCCACTTGTCTTTCGGTCGATATAAGCTAACAGCAAGGCGCAGCTCGGGTCCGTGTACTCGATGCTTTGAGGGATCATCGAGAACGGCTCAGTTCGACCTCGCACCTCAGCCGCCGTGCACAGAATCAGCAACTGAGGAAAGTGCGTGCGTTCGGTTACGATTCAAGACGCACCGTCCTTCGCTTGGCGGCGGCGGTCGGTGGTTCTGATTGCGACGTTTGGCTCGGTCTTTGCGACCGGGCCTCGTCGTATTGACTCGTGCTTAGCGGTAGTCACTACGCACGTCTCTTGGCTCTGGCTTTGGCTGACTTCAACGCAAGCGCCGTGAAATAAGCCTTTTTTGCAGCTTCTGCTCGTCGTAGCCGTTCGGCCTCCGGCAGAAGGTTGTCTGGGTCAACCTGTTTGGTGAAACGGTCTGCGAAAGCTGCACGAGCGTTGGCAGTTAGGTCACGAGAATCGTGCTTTGAGTGGAGAGCGTAAGCGGCGGCACGAGCCGCCAGGGAGCGGTGCGATGTGCGTGCGGGCACGACAGAACAACCTTTCGGTCGCCGTCGCCCGCAACGGGATGCTCAACTGAGCAAAGCCGGACACCATCCAGCGGGGCACTACTTTCTTCGCACAGCGTATAACGAACGCTGTGCGTGCGGAGTGTCATTCGGTGGGCATCATCACGACTGCGCACATCGAGGTATCGACTGCTCTTAGCGCCCTGAGCAACCAAGTGATCGCCACAGCTTTCAGGCGATGTTTGGCACAGCGCAGCTTTAGGGGCGGGTGGACTGCATCGTCGAGCGTCTCGAAACTCAGCAGATCGAGGCGTGGTCGCAACGGCACCACGTTCCAATGGAACTCGTCGCCATTCATAGGCCGGTGACGAAAGTGCTCAATCGCTTCAACGAGCCTTCTGTTCGCAGGCGTTCCGTCCTCCACCAGCAGTGGCCCTTTCGACGACCGCACCACTTCGCTGAGCTTGGCTCTGCACCCGCTGCAACGCAGCTCAGCGAGCGGCACAGGCAACCGCTGACCGGCTTCCGCCTGAGCGAACAGTTCATCAAAGGCGGACCGAGCTAGTTGCCCATGCTGTTCAACCGACGACCGCAGGTCGGTCCCGCTCATATGCGATCACCTGGCGAACGACGTTTGTGTGCATCGAGAGCACGATCAACTCGTGTCGATGATGCGTAACGACGAACCATCGCCGATGACTGCCACCCCATGAGGGTCATCAAGTCAGATTCTTGGCCATCGCCAGCAAGCCAGTAGTGGGCATTGGAACTGCGGAACAAATGAGCGTGCAGACCCTCCACACCAGCCTTCTTGCCACGACTCTGGAACATCTGCTTGATGCCCTCAAACGTGAAGTGACCCTTTCGGCCTAGCCATAGCCAGTCGAGATGGGCATGGGGATGACGCTGCCGCACACGGAGATACCGATCGAGGTCACGAGCGGCCCGATTACCGAATGCAACGGTGCGGTAGCGACCACCCTTGCCGAGGACTCGTAAAGTTCCGTTGTCGAAATCAACATCGTCGATCTTGACGTTCGCCAGTTCGGAAAGTCAGCAGCCCGTATCAAAGTAGAGACGGGTCAGCGCCAAGTCACGCCGATCGCTGAACTCCTTACCACCCATGTCAGTGAATAGCTTGCGAAGCTCGACCTCGGTCAACACACGACTCGGCTGAACCGGCACCTTCGGAGGCTTCATGCGAAGCATCGGAGAAACTTCGATTTCCTCTTCTGCCTCACACCAGTCGAAGAAACTGCGTAAACGACGAAACCGTGTTTCTGCGCTCGACGCCATCTGCGTCTCGTTCAAGTGCGCCATGTACAGCTCAATGTGCTGCTTCGTCACTTGCGAGATTTCGATTGGCAAGTTCCGACTACGCAGGAAAGCGCACAGCATCTTCGGCGAATCGACGTAGTTGCGAATCGTCAGCTTCGCTTTGCGTTCTGCACGCAAGCTGCGCTCCCACGAGTCCGCAAGGGTTTCGATGGTCGGTTCATGGTTGCCACGACCACCTACAACCACACTCAAACTGCTCACTGCAATACCCCGTTATCTGTTGACCGGGTGAGGGTCAACTAACGGTGTGCAATCTATCCCGCACGAACGCCCGTTCGACGCATACCCTTTGACCTGGGCTTTTGCGGCTTGGAGCGGACGACGGGATTCGAACCCGCGACCCTCACCTTGGCAAGGTGATGCTCTACCACTGAGCCACGTCCGCGTTAGCGAGCCATACCCTAGCAAGCCGGCGCCACCTGCCACTTCACCGGATCGGTAGAGGTGACTAGCGCATTTGACCAGGCAATTGCAGTTGGGCGACAAATCGCTTTGCATCCCCCAAATCCGTCACAAACATGGGAAAGGTACGCACTTACCAATTCAAATGGAGGCGCTTATGCGTTGTACGAAACGAAGGGTGGGAAAGCTCGCTGCGGTCGTAGTCGGGGCCGTTGCAGTGTTTTCCGCACCGACCTCGGCCTATGCCTTTGGACTACCCGGTCAAGTGTCGCCGAAGGTCGCCGTCACGCGGTCTGCCAATGACGTAACGACCAAGTCGATCGCACCAGGAGCGGGTTCAGGTTATTGGCAGTTTGCGTCTGACGGCGGCGTGTTCGCGTACGGGGATGCGGGGTTCGCCGGTTCAGCCGTCGGACTTACGGATTCACCCATCGTTGCTGTCGCGAAGACGTCAACAGGTGCCGGCTATTGGATGGTCAACGACCTCGGTGGCGTGTTCTCGTTTGGTGACGCGCAGTTCTACGGATCCGCACACGACCTAAAACTCAACGCTCCGATCACGGGCATAGCGCGTTCGCAGGGTGGACACGGTTATTACCTTGTCGCAGCTGACGGCGGCGTGTTCGCCTACGGCGACGCTGTGTTCCACGGTTCGGCCGCCGACTTGCATGTGAATACTCAAAAGATCAAGTTCAGCGCAATCACCTTGCCGAACGTTGTCACTTCACTGCAATTGTCGACAAACGGATATTGGTTGAACGCTTGGGACGGTGGCGTGTACGCGTACAACGCTCCGTTCTATGGAACTGCGCACACCTACGCACCGAGGTTCCCGGTCATAGGTCTGCAACCGAGTGCGAGCGGAAGCGGTTACTGGCAGTTGAGCAGCGACGGCGGGATCTTCTCGTTCGGCGACGCCGCGTTCCACGGAAGTGCTGTGACAGACATGCAGATTCCACTTGCAATCTCGATTGACAGGAGTGCAACCAGTCTTGGTTACTGGATCACCGACCTGCTCGGTCATGTCTACAGCAAGGGTGACGCCGTCGGCTACGGCCAGGCGAGCACCCTGACTCTGCGCGCACCGGTGATTTCGGTTGTTCGTTCAGGTCCGTAGTCAGGAAACATTTGCAGAGAGGGCCGGCGAAAACCGCCGGCCCGCTTTCGCGTTCGT
>JBBSGY010000174.1:0-5915 GCA_038253645.1 Acidimicrobiales bacterium | reverse complement strand
TGGTCGGCGGTGAGTACTCACACAGTTTGAATTCCTCCGGTCAAGGGGGGTCGATTTCAGTCGGTAAACAACTCTTGCCGATTCCGGAAGTTCATAGCGGAGTCGGATATACCCATGTTTTCTGAACATGGGGAAAGTAAGCCGCCTGAGCTATCAAGGGAACTTGCTAACACTTACCTTGCATTTCAACTCGTGCGAACCGTCGGCTTGTCTTTGTTTTTCTCAGGCATCTCTATGGGTATATTCGGGATTGATAGAAACGCGGGCGCTGTATTGTCGTTAATCGGTTTTCTGGGAGTGCTGGCGGTGACTGTCGGTGCTTACGTAGTGGCGTGGTCGCCCGACAATCGCGAGGAGTATTTGCACAAGGAACATGACCAGGGTTCATTGGCCGGTATGGGTGCTGGAGTCGTCAATTTGCCGGATTTGGATTAATCAGACCTGCGTGTGCCGTAACCGGAACGAGCGAAAGAGCTGTGCGTTGGATGCTTGTGACATTCGGCGCATTCGATGTGGTGTTACTTCTCGTATTCATCCAGCAATTCCAAATGATCGACGCCTCCGCATAGCGAGTGAGCCACACTGAATTTGCGTCAGGGTCCAGCAGCTGATGTCTGGAGTGATGCCGGTGGTTTTCGGACGAGCATGAAGTCGAACAGCTCTTGGAATGTCTCGAAGATGAAGAAGTCGCATGCATGGAAGATCGCACTGAAGAAGGACGTTCGTTTTCCTGCCTTCTTGCGAGCGCGTTGCCATAGATCTTCGAGCACGTCGCACACATTGTGAAAATTGAACGCGAGAAGGTTCAGCGCAGCGAGAGTCTTCGCGAGGTGGTTCTTTCCGTGTCCGAAGTTATGCGCAAGGTTGTATCCGTGGTTCTTCAACACGTTGAATGACTCGTTCTCGATCTTCCAGCGGGTTCGGCCGCAGGTGACGATCTTGATGACGTTGCCGGCGTCGACACCCAAGCTGGTGACGAACGAGTTTCGATAGGTGATCTTGCCCGAGGCATTGGTAATAGTGATCTCACACCAATCGACGTACACCGGATCGTCTTTTCGCATTGGAACACCCGAGGCCCAGCGATATGTATGAGTAGATCTTTTGGGGCCGCCAACGATGATCGTTTGTGTTGGCGATGATTCGACGAAATCGAACACTGCTTTGTGATATTCAGGCTTGGCTACGAAGATGAAATCAGCGTTATCGATGTCTGCGACTCTTTCGGCAATCGGCTGGCAGGCAAAGAGGGCGTCTCCTAGGAATACCGGGCGCAGGTGAGCAACGCTTGTGGCTTTGTCCGAGCCCAGCCAGCGTTTGGCTGCGTTGCGCTCACAGTCTTGTTTGTCGTTGCCGTCGAAAGTCTCGATGAACTCGGGCATCAAATGCAGGCAATGTCTTTGACCAGGCACAACGATGGTTGCTGCGAGCATGGAGTGGTAGTAGTCAACCGTGCCGTCACGACGTTTGCGACTCAGGCAATGCTTGCATTTGTTTGTGATCACTGAAATTCCCCAGACCTGACCACTGAAATTCCCTACCCCTCGGGCGGTGGTGCGACCGGTTTTAGGTCCATCAAATGGGACGAGCTCCCCTCGATGCTGGCAACGACAAAGCCACCAGCACGAGGAGAGCAGCCCAATGCTCACATGGGGAGAAGACGTGGAAATACAAGCACTGCAACAACGAGGGTGGACGGTCTCAGCAATCGCCCGTCACCTTGGCCGGGATCCGAAAACGATCCGTGCCTACTTGAACGGAAAGCGGACGCCTGGGGTTCGCATGTCGAATGAGCCTGACGCTCTTGAACCGTTCATCGACTACATCAAGGCACGTTTCGGTGACGACCAGCATATTTGGGCAACGGCACTGTTCGATGAAGTCACTAAACTTGGCTACACGCGCTCATACACAAGCTTTGCCCGCCAGCTTCGGACCTGGCACCTTCGCCCACATTGCGATGCCTGTGCCGGCGTCAAGGGACGTGACACGGTGATCATTGATCACCCGCCGGGTGAAGAAATCCAATGGGATTGGTTTGAACGACGCAAGTCGCCCTGGGGTGCAACTGCATACGTGTTGTTGGGCTCGCTGTCGTATGCCGGACGAACCCGCGGCGTGATCACTGAGTCAACGGATCAGCCGCATCTCATCGACGCAATGGACGGCGTTATGCGTCGCCTCGGTGGAACAACCAAGAACTGGCGAGTGGACCGGATGACAACGGTCATCAATCCAGCAACGGGCGACGTGCAAGCAAGTTTTGCACCCGTTGCAAAACATTACGGAGCAACGGTGGTGGCATGTCCACCTCGACGGGGAAATCGCAAAGGCGTTGTCGAATCTGCAGTGCGCTTTGCGACTGGGCGGTGGTGGAAGTCATTGTCAGCAACCACAATCGACGAAGCACAAGTCAGTCTTGATCGGTTCTGGTCAACAACAGGTGACGCCCGTCTGCGTTCCCCTGCCAAACTGATGGAACCAGGTGCTGTCGACACCGATGGCCGAAAGTGGCCAACAGTTGGTGAACTCGCAAACGCCGAACCGTTGATGTCGCTGCCCGCATCGCCTTACCCGGCAACGATCGAAGTGACAAGAACGGTGACGCGAACATCTTTGGTTGCATTTCGTGGCAACAGCTATTCAGTGCCGCCGGGGATGTCAGGCTCGCAACTTCTGCTTCGTCACCGCATCGGGACGAACGAACTGAGTGTGCATACAAGTTCTGGTCTTGTCGTCGCAACGCACCGTCTTGGAGTGTCCGGTTTGGGTGGAGTCATTTCAACACCCGAGCATCGTGAAGCACTCGAAAAAGCAGTGTTGGCAGGTTTCAGTTCAGCATCACCCTGTAATCGCAAGGAGAACCGTCCACCCGGACAGGCAGCGCTGGCAGCACGCGCTGCGTTGCTTGGCAGCAAGGGCAACGACGTCACTGTTGACCTCGGAGCAATGGAACAGACAGTGCGCGACGCCGGAGGTGTTTCATGAGTGAGTCTTCCGTCTATCAACAAGTGCGAGGCTATTTGAGCCAGCTCAAGATGACAGCAGGCGCAGAGGCGCTGCCGTTACTTCTTGACAAAGCACGCGAGGAGAGCTGGGGTCACACCGTGTTGCTTCGTGCACTCCTTGAGATTGAAGTCGAGGCAACGTATGCACGTCGTCAAGCAACCCTTGCGCGTTTTGCCAGTCTTCCCTCGCCCTACAAGATTGCCGACTATGACTTCGACGCGCAGCCCGGCGTTGACCGCAAGACCATTGAAGATCTTGCAACCCTGCGATTTCTTCACGATGCGACCAACGTCATGTTCATCGGGCCACCCGGTGTCGGTAAGACCATGCTTGGCGTTGCGCTGGGTCAGGCAGCGATTGAAGCGGGATATCGCACGTATTACACAACAGCTGCCGACCTTGCCGCGCGTTGTCACCGGGCGGCAATTGAAGGACGCTGGGACACGGTCATGAAAGCCTATGCAGGCCCACGTCTGTTGATCATTGACGAAGTTGGCTACCTGCCGTTGCCAGCCGAGGCAGCCGCCGCGTTGTTTCAGGTTGTGACGCAGCGATACCTGAAAGGGTCGATTGTTCTCACGACCAACCTCGGAATAGCGAGCTGGGGCAAAGTATTCGATGACCCAATGGTCGCAGCAGCAATGCTTGACCGACTCTTGCATCGATCGGTTGTCTTCAACATCGAAGGCGAGAGTTACCGCATGCGCATGCACGCAGCTCGTGCGCAACAGACACGCAACGCTCTGTCTAGTCGCCATGACTAGAACAAGAAACGAGAACTGGATACGAGGGCCGCCGACATCCCAAAGTCGTCGAAACCAGTGAAGTGATTTGGCGCACTAGTCATTCCGTTCCTATTCCTTCAACAAATCAACAAGGCAGTTTCGTTGTATTCACTTGCGCCAAATCGCTTCACTTCGACGCGCTCGAGCGCATACGCAACAACGCCAACAAGAAGTTCAGAGACAATGCTTGACAACCGGTGTGTTGTCAGGTTTATAGTTCACCCACCGACTTCACCTCCGTTCGATAACTGGGGAATTTCAGTGGTCAACAGTAGGGAATTTCGGTGATCGGCGACAACGGTCCGGTTCCATAGACCGACACGGTGTAGTCGGTGCCGTTTTCGAGACCGGTGATGACGACCGGCGACGTGTCGCCTTGTTTCCACACGACCTTGTGACCGCCCGGGTTCGCGGTGATCACCCATGACATGCTTTCGATGGTTGCATAATCCTCGTCGCCAGCAGGACCCGATTCGACACTAAGCGACCCATCGCCCGGTCGTACGTACACAACCGGCCCATTTAGTGGAATGGGTGCAATCGGAGCGTCCGGAGGCAGGGGTGAGTCAGCGTTGAACTGCAATCGGCGCACCCGATTGTTCTCGGTGTCGCTGAAAATGAGATTGCCCTGACGGTCAAAGGTCATACCACCGACGATTCCAACGAGGACGTTCTTCAGTGTGCCCCCGTCGCCGATTTCACGCCGGTCCCAGTCGAAGTCGGACTGCAGCACGACGTGAATGCGGCCGGAGGGCAGCACGGTAGCGATGTAGGGGAATTGGCCGCTCAGATTGGAACCAGATAGGTAGAGGTTGTCGTTTCCGTCGATTGCTATGCCGCCAGCGTCAAGCATCACATCGGTGGCGACACTGTCGGTTCCGAGGACGGGAATGTCGGCCGACGCCGAATCCGCTTGGTTGCCACCTATCCAGAATGGAGGACCGTTCGGCGCGACCTTCATCAGCGCCGGAGTCACGTCCCTCGCCCGCGAGTGTCGGCTCGCAAGAAAGTACACATCCCCATGACTGTCAACGGCGAGTGATCGCACATCTCCAACCGGGATGCGAGCGGCAATAGGACCAGATGGCGGAGTATTTGATGGCACGTCGATGTAACCGCCGTCGCCGATCACGGTTCGGACGACGCCGGATGAATCGATCCGCCGGATGCGCGTGCCATCAGCAATGTAAATCGAGTTGTCAGGACCGATGGCAATGTCGTTCAACGTGTCGAACTGCGCGGCCACCGCGGGGGCGCCATCACCCGAGAAACCGCGTGAGAGAGGGCCGGTACCACCGATGATGTGCAATTTGCCGTCGTACGCAAGCCGGTATAGCTGATTTCGATCGTAGTCGGAGATCACAACACCACCCTTGTGATCAATGACGAAATGTACGCTCGCGAAATTCGTTTTGAGGGCGTCTTGTCCCTCAGTAATAGGAGCGCCGGACGGACTGTACTGGTCTCCGGCAATCGTCGTCATGATTCCGTCCGAGCTGATCTTGCGCAAACGGGACGCGAACGAGTCCCACACATAGGTATTGCCAGCGCCATCCGTTGCGACATCTGTTGGATAATTGAGCCACGCCTTTGCCGCTGGCCCGCCGTCAACAATCGGGTCGTGGGCAAGGAGCCCTAACGACCTCGGGCCGGCTCCGGCAATGGTCCGCACCACCGGATCTGTTGTTATCGAGAAGGCCCGCCTCGCCGAGTCACCCGACGCATCTCGTACCTCAATCGTAAATGTGCCGTACGCGGCTCGGGCACCATTGCTCGTGACGGCGCCGCTTTCAGCGTTCAGTTGAAACCCGGCAGGCAGTGCTCCGTCCACAACACTCCAGTGGTACGGACGCGCGCCGCCCGTTGCTTGCAGTTGCACTGCGTACGGCGTACCCAGCTTTCCATTCGGGAGTACCGGCGTTGTCAGGAGGAGGTCCGCAGGTCGCACGTGAATCGTGAGTGATACCTGTACGTATTTTCCCAGCACTTCCAAATGATCGGCGCCCTCACACACATTGCGAGCGGCTTCACCCTGGTGCCATCACGGACCGGCAGCAGTCGCCCGGAGCGACGCCGGAGGTTTTCGGATGAGCATGAAGTCGAACAGCTCTTGCCATGTTT
>JBBSGY010000173.1:0-5924 GCA_038253645.1 Acidimicrobiales bacterium | reverse complement strand
GACTGGATGACCAAGCATGGCTTTCCCGAACCCGAGACTCAGGTCTGGTACCGCAAATGCCCGACGCCGTATCGACTCGACATTTGGTATGCAGCACGCAAGATCAATATCGAGCCAGACGGCCCGCATCACTTGCTTCCATCTTACGCGCTGAGCGACGCGAAACGTGATGCGCAACTCGGAATTCGCGGCATTCTCGTCATCCGCGTTCCACTCGAAATGGAAGAACACGAGTTTGTTGCACTTCTCCGCAGCGCGCTTATCGCACGACCTTTGTCCCCTCAGTAGGACATAGTCCGCGTGAGGGGACAAAGGTCGTCAGGCGTTGCGGTAGCGGACATTGAGTACCAGGCCGAGTGCGGCGAAACAGGAAAGCATTGCGGAGCCCCCGTAGCTGACGAGAGGCAATGGGATGCCCGTGATGGGCATGATGCCCATGGTCATTCCGACGTTTTCGAAGATCTGAAAAACGAACATCGCGAGGACGCCCGCGCAAATGAATGTGCCGAACCGGTCGGCTGCGTCACGGGCGGTCATCCATATTCTCCACATCAGAACAGCGAACAGCGTGAGCAATGTCGCCGAACCAAGAAGACCGAGCTCTTCGCCCACGACGGTGAAAATGAAGTCGGTGTGCTGCTCCGGAACGTACCTGAGGTTCGTCTGCGTTCCAAGAAACAGGCCCTTTCCGGCGACACCGCCGGAACCGATTGCGATCTTCGATTGATTGAGGTTGTACGCAGCGCGCTGCGTGTTGCTCGCCGGGTCCAAAAACGCCCCCAGGCGATCCAACTGATATTGCTTGAGAACTCCGAGCTGAATTACGAGCGCGGCCGAGACGATCGCGATTCCGACGATGGCGGCGAGCGACCGGGCCGGTGCACCCGCTACGAGCAACACCATGAACGTGACAACGGCGAACACAAGAACAGTTCCGAGGTCGGGCTGAAGCAAGATGAGCGTGACCGGCAATCCGGCAATCCCGCATACAACTGCGACATGGCGACTGTCGAGTCCACGTGTTTGCCGCGCGCAAAATGCAGCAAGCACGGTGATGAGTACGACCTTTGCGAACTCACTCGGCTGCAATTGGAAACCGCCGAGTTGAAACCAGGCTTGCGCGCCTTTGCTCTCGGATCCCAACGGACTGATCACAAACAAGAGGAGCGCTATCGTTCCGCCGAACAACCATGGCAGCGCGGGTAGGAGTTTTCGGTAGTCGACAGCAGCACACACTGTCATCAGAATGATTCCGAGAAATACCCAGATAGCTTGGCGAACCGCAAAACCCGTGTAGCCCTCGTGGCCGTAACCGCTTCGAGTAGCACTCAACACCATGAGAAGCCCGGCGAGTGCGATAGCAAGCGTCGACCCGAGCAGCACAACGTCGATGCGTCGCCACCAGGGCGGAGATTCAGTGACGCGTGCAAGCGCCCGCGGCCCCACCATGTAAGGCGTAGTAACCATCAGTCGACACCCGATTCGAGCTTCACCGCAGCGTCGGGCTGGCCTGAAACGGCGGAGAACACCTTGCGCGCCACCGGGGCTGCGGACTGACTGCCGAACCCACCTTGCTCGATTACAACACTCACCGCGATCTCGGGATTGCCGACCGGGCCGTATCCGGCAAACAGCGCCGTGTCGTCTTTGCCGTTGACCTGAGCGGTTCCGGTCTTGCCGGCAATTGGGAAACTTTTGAGGTCAAAGCCCTTGAATGCCGCGTATGCAGTTCCTCGCGAGTCGCCAACCGCACCACGCAAGCCTTTTTCGATCGGGTCATGAACATCGTTTGGAACTTCATACGTCGAAAGTTGCTTCGGCCCGGTCTCGCGCAACACTCTGCCTGACGGATCAGTCACCTTCACAACAATCCTTGGAACATGCACAACACCATGCGCGGCGAACCCCGCATACGCATCGACGAGCTGCAACGGGGTCACGAGTGTGTCGCCCTGGCCGATCGCAAGGTTGACGTTGTCGCCCGCGTACCAGTTGCCTTCCGGATACACGTCGGGTCGATCTTCATGAAGCTTCTTGCGGCTCGCCGGATCGGGAATGCGCCCGCTGACTTCGCCACTGAGCGGTGCCTGTTGCGTCGAACCCAGACCGAATCCGCGCGCAACCTGTTGAATCGCGTCAGCCTTGGACTTACGCGCCGCCCACAGCTTGTCGCCGAGCCCGTAAAAATAGACGTCACTGGAGACCGTCAGCGCTTCAGGCATGTCGACGGGTCCGTATGCACGATTCTGAGCGTTTTGAAGTCGCTTCCCACCGAGAAAGTACGCTCCCCCGTCGTTGACAATCGTGCCGGAGCCAATCACACCGGTCTTCAAGCCTGCTATCGCAGTGACCAATTTGAAAGTCGACCCGGGCGCGTAAGTGCCCCCTATTGCACGATTGTTGAGCGGTAACGGACCATTCGGATCGACGAGTTTTTGATAGTCGGCCGCTGAAATACCTCCGGCAAAACTTGCCGGGTCGAATGCCGGATATGACGCCATCGCAATGAGGTTTCCGTTGCGCGGATCGACCGCGACCACCGAGCCGCCGGATGCCTGAAGATCGCCGGCGTTGACGCCCGGACGCGAGCGCACTGCATTGATGCCCTCTTGCAACGCTTCTTCCGCCGCGCGCTGCACGTTGGCACCGATCGACAGATAGACGTCATTTCCCGGAATCGGAGCGGTGTGTTCAAGTACACGAACCGGACGGCCCGAAGAGTCGACTTCGATTCGGCTCGCTCCGGGACGGCCACGCAGATCCTTTTCATAGCTTGCTTCGACGCCGGACTTGCCAATTTCATCTCCGAGGCGATACGACACCTGCGATTCGCGCCTCATTTCACCATCGTTGATTTCGCCTACATAACCCAGCACATGCGCACCTAGAGGCCCGTTCGGGTACCAACGCTCCACGAGCGTTTGCACGGACACGCCTTGAAACTCGTTTTGGCGTTCCCTGAAAGTGGCGACGACACCTTTGTCCACGCCCGTGGCAACAATTGCCGGCTTGTAGATACTTACGCGAGAATCATTCGCACGACCCAGAAGCGACTGTTTGTCGGTCCCCAGAAATGCAGCAAGCCGGTCCGGCAAGGTTTTGTCTTTTGTCAGCACGTCGCGATCGACCGTGATTGCATCGGATTCTCGGTTGCCGACCAATACGACTCCATTGCGGTCGAGAATTCTGCCTCGTGGTGCCTCTTCGTAAACCGTTCGCACCTGATTTGCCTGCGCCGCTGCTGCGAGAATCGGTTCTTCGATTACCTGCAGGTAGAACAGTCTCGCGAACAACGCGAGAAACAATGAAACGACAACGATGCCCGAAGTCAGAAGCCGCGTACCGTTATTCACCATGCCGCTGTTCACCATGCGCTTATTCACCATGCGCTTATTCACCATGCGCTTATTCACCATGCGAAGTCTTTCTGGACCTGCCAAGCATTTCGCAACACACGCGCGACGAGCGGCGCTAGAGGTGCATTGACCAGCGCGACAACACCGCCAACCGTAAGGATGCGAGACAAATGCGTGTGCACGTCGCCGAGGACGCCACCGACAGCCACGTATAAAACGACGCCGAGCGCGGAGCCACCAAGCACCGTCAAGAAAATGACCCACGGGTAGTCAGTTGTGTCGTCCGACAAGGTACCTATCGCGAAGGCTGCAACCGTATATGACAATGTGGCCGAGCCGATCGACGTTCCAGTGAAGATGTCGGTAAGCAAACCTGCGAAGAACCCGGCTGCAGCGCCACGGTTCGCGCCGCCTGTTGCAGCTACAACGATGGCGAAACCCAAGAGGACGTCAGGATGCACACCCGCAATGCTGAGACGGGACATGAGCACCTGCTGCACCACCGCGGCGGCAAGTGCCATTGCAACGATGCGAGCAATGCCGTTGTTCATTTCGCGGCCCACTGCAATACCGCGACCGAATCAAGTGTGCTCACTTTGACCGCGGGTTTCAGCTCAACTGCCCGCCGGAGATCTTGCGGGCCGGCTTTTGACGAAATGATTTGACCTACAGGAATTCCCGGCGGATACAAGCTGTGCTGCAAACCGCTCGTCACTGCAATCTCACCCGGTTGTGCGTGGCTGTCGAGATCGATGAGATCAACACGGGTGCTCTTGGTCATTCCTTGGCCGACCGACACTCCAATTTCTCCGCTCGTTACGAAGCGCACACCGACGTTGGATGTGGTGTCACCCATCAACAGCACAATCGAACGCTGACGAGAAGTCTCGACCACCCGCCCGACCAGTCCAACTCCCGTAACCACAGGCATGCCTCGCTCAATGCCGGCATCGGTGCCTTTCCCAAGTTCGATCGAAGCATCAAAGTTTGCACCGCCGATCGACGTAACCCGCGCGATCACTTTTGGAACATTGTCGATGGTCGGTAGACCGGCCAAGACGGAAAGGTTCTTCCGCTCGCGCTCAGCGTCTTCAGCTTGTGCGAGCTTGCCTTGAGCGTCAGCCAGCTGAGTTTGCAAACGCGCGTTTTCTTTCTGCAATGCCGATTGCGTGCTGTGAAACGGCCAGATACCGGCGACAGATGAGAATCCGTCGCGCACATAGTCAGCGACTCCATCAACCGGTCCACTGCTTGTCGTGCGGTCGATGATCGTTAGTGTCATCGCGATCAACAACAGTACGATCACAATCGGTCTCGTGCGCGGGCGGCCGCGGCGGCTCAAGGACCGGCGACCTACTGCCACTGCCATTCCTCGATTATCTCCCGCTGGCGGAGATGAGTAACCCGCGCAATGCTTCGAACTGCTCGACGCATTGGCCACTACCCGCTACGACTGTGTGCAACGGATTATCGGCAATTACGATCGGCATCCCGGTTTCGCGCCGAAGTCGCGAGTCGATTCCGTGCAAGAGCGCCCCGCCACCAGTCAACAAAATGCCGCGTTCCATAATGTCGGCAGAAAGCTCCGGCGGAGTCTCATCGAGCACATTGCGCGTGGCCTGAACGATTGCAGCAATTGGATCTTCGATCGCAGCACGCACTTCTTCGGTAGAGATCATTTGCGTGCGGGGTAGGCCGGTGACGACGTCGCGCCCGCGGATTTCTGCTTCGAGCTCTTCGGATAGGGGACATGCAGAACCGAGCGCAATCTTTACTTCTTCCGCGGTGCGCTCACCCAACATCAATCCATGCTTGCGACGTACATATTGAATGATTGCATCATCGATCTTGTCGCCACCCATGCGGATCGACTCGCTGACAACCAAACCAGCGAGCGAGATCACTGCGACGTCGGTCGTGCCGCCGCCGATATCGATGACCATGTTGCCCGTCGGCTCGTGGACTGGAAGCCCACCACCGATAGCTGCCGCCATCGGCTCGACCACGATGTAGGCGGGCCTACGAGCGCCGGCAGCTTCGGCGGCCTCTTGAACCGCGCGCTGCTCGACGGGCGTAATACCGGCAGGAACGCAGACGACCATACGCGGCTTCGCAAAGCGGCGCTGATGCACACGATGGATGAAGTAACGAAGCATCTTCTCGCACACTTCGAAGTCGGCAATCACGCCGTCTTTGAGCGGCCGCACGGCACGAATATGCCCTGGCGTACGGCCGAGCATGCGCTTTGCCTCCGCGCCGACTGCTACAGGTCGACCATCGCGATTGTCGATCGCCACAACTGACGGCTCGTTGAGGACAATGCCCATTCCGCGGACATACACAAGAGTGTTTGCAGTGCCGAGGTCGACGGCCATGTCGCGACCAAATAGACTCGACACCACATTCTCGAACACCAGCGACCCGACCCCCTGCGACCAACAAAACCCTGTTAGCCGGCTCGCTTCAACCAGCTCCTCCGCGACGAAAATCCGCAGGGGCAGAGTGTGGTCAGGCTACCCCTCCTCAAGCCATGGTCCGGACGCGCCGTTTCGGCCCGGAGGTGCGGCT
>JBBSGY010000172.1:0-5937 GCA_038253645.1 Acidimicrobiales bacterium | reverse complement strand
GTGGCGCGAAGTGGAGCGAAGGGGTGAAATCGCAGTCCCCCCAGCGCCACATCAGGGGAGGGTCACTCGGCAAACGAGTGCCCGGTTGATGGGAGCACAACTGTCAGATGGCGCGGTTCTTCGGGAGGTACGAACACTCCCTCGACGCGAAGGGTCGATTGATCCTGCCGTCGAAGTTCCGCTCGGCGTTCGAACACGGCGGCTATTTGTCGCAATTCAACGAGCGTTGTCTTGCCTTGTGGACTCCCGACGATTTCGAAAAGCAAATGGCGATCATGGAGGAGAGCCAACAACTCTCGACGGAGCAGCGCAACCTGGGCCGCATTTGGGCGTCGGGCTCACAGGAAGTAGAGGTGGACAAGCAAGGACGGATGGCGATTCCCGGTTACCTCCGCGAGTACGCACTTCTAACGGGCGACGTCCTGGTTCACGGAGCGATCGATCGAGTCGAACTCTGGGACCCACAGGAGTGGTCCGCAAAGGTCGCCCCGACCGAACACCAACTAACCGACGGAACTATCTGATGCGTGGCTCACTCCGCACACGCAGTTGCGCGAGCCTTCGAAGCGAAAGCTTCAGCAGCCTCTCGACGAATGTGGTGGAAGACCCTCGATCCGCCCCCTTCCATCTTCGTCAGCCGGGGACACATCCCGGCGACACCTTGTTCGTCGAGGGGCTGCTGAAACTTTCGCCAACAGCACGAGCGAGGCGAATGCCTATGAATCCTGAGTTCGCACACAAGTCTGTGATGGTCGACGAGATTGTCGAGCAATTCGAGCGCGTCCCGAATGGGGTACTGATTGACGCAACCGTCGGCGCTGGTGGTCACGCCGTACGGTTGTTGGAAGCAAATGCAAGTCTGAAAGTTCTCGGCATTGATCGAGACGCGTCGGCAGTCGCAGCTGCAAGCCAAGCATTAGCCCCATTCGGTGACCGCGCCGTAGTGCGCAACGGAACCTTTGACCAGCTCTCGGAGCTTGCCGAAGAGGCGTTTCCAGGCGTCCCGGTGGTAGGTGTGCTGTTTGACCTCGGAGTCAGCTCGCATCAAATCAATACCGCCGAGCGCGGTTTTTCTTATCGTGCGCGCGGCCCGCTTGACATGCGGATGGATCAGTCCGCAATGCTAAGCGCGGAGGAAATCGTCAATACATACGACGAGATAACTCTCGCCGACCTTTTGCAAGAGGGGGGCGAAGAGCGTTTTGCTCGTCGCATCGCACGCGCCATTGTTGTGGCGCGCCCTATTTCAGACACCGAAGTGCTGGCCGAAGTCGTACGCAATGCCATTCCAGCACCTGCTCGTAGGCGTCCAGGCGACCCTGCCAAGCGCGCGTTTCAAGCACTGCGAATAGCGGTGAATGCAGAACTTCCCCTGCTTGAGACCGCGCTTGAGACAGCGCTTGATCTCGTCGTGTCCGGTGGCCGCATCGTCACGCTGGCGTATCACTCCGGTGAAGACAGGCTCATCAAGTCACGGTTTCTCACGGCGGCGACCGGTGACTGCACGTGCCCGCCCGCATTGCCCTGCGTATGCGGTGCACAGTCCGTCGCGAGGCTGATCACTCGCGGATCTCGTAAGCCAAGCACCGAGGAGATGGAGCGCAATCCACGCTCACAAAGCGCACGATTGCGCTCCATCGAATTGGTTGACAACGGCGTCTCGCAGGTCGGGGGAGCCGAATGAGCCTTCGGCCGTCTCCTTGGGTATTCGGGGTCGGTGGTAGCCGCCGCGCCTCGCAACAGGCGGCGGTTCGGGAGCCGGCGCGTGTACCGCGCCCGGATCTTCGAGTTCTCGAGGGGGGCGCAAAGTCACAGAACGAGAGTCGTCTTGCCCGCGTTCGTCTCATTGCATCCGTGTCGCTCATCTGTCTCGTTCTCTTCGGCGTTGTTGCATTCCATGTCGTGTTGTCGCAGGGTCAGTTCCAGCTCGAAAACATGCAGACGAAGGCGACGCAGGAACAGGCGCAATACGAGCGTTTGCGCTTACAGGTCGCGCAGCTCGAGGCGCCAAGTCGAATTACCGGGGTTGCAACCGAACGTCTCGGAATGGTTCCTGCCGACAAGGTGACTGCGATCGCCCCGCACAGCGAGGATGTTTCGCCTGCGCAAAATTCCTTCCAAAAATCGGGCGGAAATCCAACAAATGACCCGTCCCGTGCGGAAGCATGGGCCAAAGTGAAGCCGCAACTCTCGCCCGCTACGAAGTGACCCCCCGCAGGCCCGCTTTAAGTCGTCATCCGATACGGCGGCGACTGTTCGCTGTTCTTGTCGTGACGGTGCTCTTGTTCACCGGAGTTACCGCGCGACTGACGCAACTCCAAGTGTTCTCATCGAGCTGGCTCGCGACCAAAGGGCAGGATCAGCGCATCAAGTCGATTCAGTTGGCGGCCGATCGCGGATCAATCTTCGATCGAAACGGCTACGAGCTTGCGTTGTCGGTTCCGCAAAAGACCGTCTGGGCAGACCCTAAACTTGTACAAGACGCTTATCGTAGCTCTGCGTTGCTTTCACCACTGCTGAATAAGAGTCAACAAGACATTGAGAGTCTGCTCCGCACCAACGGCCGCTTCGTATATCTCGCACGTAAGGTCACCGATGACGTTGCAAACAATGTCAAAGAGCTGAAGCTCCCCGGTGTGGCGATGTACGACGAGCCGAAGCGTTTTCTCCCAGAAAATGATTTGCTCGCACCCGTCCTGGGGAAAGTCGGCATCGATGACGAGGGTCTATCTGGACTAGAGGTTCAGTATGCGAAACAGCTGTCCGGCACGGCTGGACGCATGGTTGTCGAACAGGACCCGGGTGGGCGTGACATCCCCGGTGGACTGCGCAACACCCAGCAGCCGGTCAGAGGTGACGACCTCATGTTGACAATTGACCGCGACCTTCAACACAAGGTCGAGGCAGCGCTGACCGCAGAGATTCAAAAGGCCGATGCACGCGGCGGCATGGCTGCGATGATGGACACGCAAACCGGTGAGGTCTTGGCGCTCGCCAACCTTTCGGTTCCGAACAATGGTCGTGGATCACCGGTCGTACCGTCGCCCAATAACATGGCCCTGACAAACGTGTACGAGCCTGGCTCGGTCAACAAGATCATCACCATCAGCGGGGCACTTGAAGAGAAGCTCGTCAACCCGAGTACTTCAGCTGTCGTGGGAAACTCGATCAGGATTTCAGATGGAGTCTTCAAGGAGCATGAAGACCACTCAGTCGTTCCATGGAGCACGACCCAGGTTGTCGCCAACTCGTCCAATGTCGGAACAATCCAGATTGCACAGAAGCTCGGCAAGGACCGGCTCGACAAATACCTTCGTGCATTCGGCTTCGGTCACGCCACCGGCACCGGTTTCCCGGGCGAGTCAAAGGGCCTGATGCTTGACCCCAAGAAGTACTCGGGAACGTCACTGCCCACTATTGCCATCGGCCAAGGTGTTGCCGTGACCGCCATGCAGATGCTGGCTGCAACCAACACCATTGCCAATGGTGGTGTGTATGTACAGCCGAAGCTCGTGAAGTCGACAATTGACCAAAACGGGAAAACCCATGACACACCCGCGAGTCCGACCCATCCGGTCGTGTCGCGGGAGACGGCGAAGGAAATGTCGTCGATGCTTCATGAGGTCGTTCGCGTAGGTACGGCAACCGCCGGACAGATCGATGGATATGAAGTCTCGGGAAAGACCGGAACGGCGCGCAAGCCGAAAGCGGGTGGAAGTGGTTACGAAGAGGGTGCGTATGTCTCTTCCTTCGCGGGATTCGTGCCGACTGAGCAACCGCGCCTGACGGGTATTGTCGTGCTCGACCAGCCGACACCCATTTTCGGTGGACTTGTTGCCGCACCTGTGTTCTCGGACATTGCCCGATACGGCTTGCAGATGCACAACATCGCTCCGGTCGCATCGCCACCCGGTAACAACGGCGTCCCGTATGTTGATGAAGCAAGTGCAACCAGTGTCGGAGAGGCCGATGCAAAGGCCGGAACGACCAAGGCCGAGGCTGACGCTGCGAAGGCAAACGCTGACGGCGGCAGCACCACGAGCACAATCTCTCCGACCACAACCGCCTCGCCGGCCAAGAAGCCGGTGCAACCGAATCAATCGAGGACAATTACTTCGACACCAGCGCCTGCGCAGAGTGCAGCGCGACGCGAGCAAAGGTAGAAGTATGCCCACAGTTCGCCTCGACCGGCTCGTCGAGAGAGTTGACGTTTTTGACCGCCCCCCCGAGATTCGCACCTTGGATATCGCGCATGTGGCGGAATCGACTGACGATGTTGCGCCTAACAGTTTGTTCTGTTGTGTGCCCGGTGAGAAGACGGACGGACACACGCTTGCGGAAGTTGCGATCGCAAAGGGTGCAGTGGCATTGCTTGTCGAGCGGCAGCTGCAACTGAACATTCCGCAAGTTCGGGTCGGAAGCGTGCGCGCCGCATTGGCTCCTGTTGCGGCCGCGTTTTACGGCCACCCGTCCCGCTCTATGACGATGGTTGGTGTTACAGGTACCAACGGTAAGACAACGAACGTCAGCCTGCTTGGAACCATATTTCGTGAACATGGCTGGAGTGGCGCCGTTCTGGGTACGTTGAGTGGCTATTACACGACGCCGCCGGCCATAAAGCTGCAAGCACTGCTGGCTGGGTATCGCGACAAGGGTTTGCAAGTGGTGGCGATGGAGGTCTCCTCACTGAGTTTGGACCAGCGGCGTGTCGATGAAATTCCTTTCAAGGTTTCGATTTTCACCAACCTCACTCAGGATCACCTCGACTACCACAAGTCGATGGATAGCTACTTCGGAGCGAAGTCGATGCTGTTCAATGCAAATCGCACCGAGACGGGCGTCATAAACATCGACGATCCCTACGGCAGAAGACTTGCCGGCCGTGTTTCGATTCCGATTATCGAGTTCTCGTTGCGCGATGCCGAGGATTTGCGCGTTACGGGCATTGGGAGCACGTTCGGGTGGAAAGGCGAGGAGATCACCTTGCCGTTGCTTGGCGGTTTCAACGTGAGCAACGCTCTCGGTGCCGCAACGGCAGCGCATGCATTGGGGATTCCCGTTGCGACAATCGCTAGCGCGCTCGAAAAGGTTGTGTCCATACCTGGGCGCCTCGAAGCGGTAGACCGCGGCCAGCCATTTCGCGTCGTGGTCGACTTTGCCCACACGCCCGATGGCCTTTCCAATGTGTTGCAGGTTGCGCGCGCGATTGTCGAGCCCGACGGCGGTCGTGTGATTGTCTTATTCGGTTGTGGTGGTAACAGAGATGCGGGCAAGCGTCCACAGATGGGCAAAATCGGGAGTGAGCTTGCCGATGTGGCGATAATCACGAACGACAATCCAAGAAACGAAGCGCCCGAAGCAATTGCCGAACAAGTAAAGGCGGGCGCAACTCGCGAGGTGACGGTCTTGCTCGACCGTGCAGCCGCGATAAGCGAAGCGGTGGCGCAGGCGGCACCAGGAGACATCGTTGTCATCGCGGGCAAAGGCCACGAGACGTACCAGGAAACGCACGGCAACCGCGTTGATTTCGACGACAGACTCGTAGCCGCAGCGGCGCTCGAACAACAACTTCGCGGAAACCCACTGTGATCGCTCTCCTAATTGCAGGCTGTGTCTCGATCCTCGTCAGTCTTGTCGCGACCCCACTGTTTATTGCCTGGTTGCGAGACCGCAGTATTGGTCAGCAGATCCGCCAGGATGGGCCGCACGGCCATCACGTTAAGGCGGGAACACCGACCATTGGTGGTGCCTGCATTGTCGTCGCAGCGCTGATCGGTTACGCAGTTGCCCACTCGCGCATTGGCGCGGTTTACACGACAGCCGGCTTGCTTGTCATGTTCGCGATTATTGGAACTGCGTTAGTGGGATTCGCCGACGACTGGATCAAAGTACGCAATGGACGCAGTCTCGGTCTGAGCACGTGGCAAAAACTCACGG
>JBBSGY010000171.1:0-5959 GCA_038253645.1 Acidimicrobiales bacterium | reverse complement strand
CTTACCGATTGGGAAGTTTGGGATGTAATGAAATACACTGAGACGTCATCAAACAACGCTCTGAGTGAGGATGAGGATCCATGCGCGCAACACCCGACTTCCCGATCGACGAACTGACCGTGATTGCCTGGCCGGATGAGGTGATCGATCAGATTGGTCATGACGCCCGCTCACGATACGTCGAGACCTTCTGGCTCGGCGTACTGGGGCCGTCGGCAACCTGGCTTCTGCGGCGAATCGCCGGAGACCTCGAGGCGAGCCCATCGGGCTTCACCATGAACATGACCGAGATGGCTCACTGCATCGGTGTCGGCGGCATTTCGAAGAACTCGCCATTCGTCAAAGCACTTGGCCGCCTTTGCCAATTCGAGATCGCGCAATTGCAAGCGCCGACCGTGCTCGCCGTGCGACGCCGTATTCCATCGCTCAGCCGGCGCCACGTCGCGAGACTTGCGGTTTCGATGCAGGAAGAACACACGCGCTGGCAAAAGCAACAGCTCGAACACGCCTCATGAGCGACTCGATAACCGAACCGTGCGCGCAGATCCGCCTTTTTCGTACGGCTACCGCGCACAGCTTGGTTCTGACGGGGCGCGATGCTATGGGCCGGTTCTCACGAAGCCGACGATCGGAGCTTGCAAAGCATCGCCGAGGGATGCGGCTGACCCGAAGAAATGCGCGTCGCCATAACTGAAGACTCCGCCATCGAGCGCGAACAGCCAATACCCGTTTCCGGCCGCAGTGCGTTCCATGCCCAGCACCGGATAGATCGACTCCGCACTTGCGCTCCCATAAAAATGTGCGTCGCCGAACGAGAACACGCCGCCATCGAGCGCTACTTGCCAATAACCGTTGCCGCTCGCGCTTCGGTGCACACCGACAACGGGCAAAGATGGCCGGAACTGATTCGCAGACCCGTAGAACGGCGCGTCACCGTAGGCAAAAAGGCCACCGTCAACCGACGTCATCCAGTAGCCATTGCCTGATGCAGTTACTTCCATACCAAGAACCGCATTTGCGTCCGATAGATGCAACGACGCAGCCGAACCGTAGAAACGCGCGTCGCCGTAGGCGAAAACACCACCGTCGGATGCGACGAGCCAATATCCATTTCCGCTCTGGGTAACGGCCATCCCGACGACCGGCTTTTGCAGGTGCAAGTCGTGCGCGGAGCCAAAGAAACGCGCGTCGCCGAACGAGAACACACCGCCGTCGGATGAAACCATCCAATAGCCGGCGCCCGTAACGGTCTTTGCCATCGCAACGATCGGACCGCTCGTCAACCCGACGGCCGAACCGTAGAAACGCGCGTCTCCATAAGAGAACACGCCACCGTCGGCACCGAGCTCCCAGTAGCCGTCACCCGGTGCTGCATCCGCGCGCGACGGCGCAACCAGCATGATCGAGAGAAGCGCGATCGCCACGGCAAGTTTTTTCATGGCTTCGTGAACTTCTCGACAACCTCGATGAGGGTGCGCGTGCCGAACGCCGTCCCGCCTTTGGAAATGTAGCCATCGTCACTGTCGGAATGTTCAGTTCCTGCAATGTCGAGGTGCACCCACGGAAGCCCCCCGGTGAACTCTTTGAGAAACAGGCCGGCAGTCAAACTGCCTGCGACACCGCGAGGACCGATGTTCTTGAGGTCAGCAATCGGCGAATCCAGTTTCTTGCGATAGCGAGCCGGCAAAGGCATGTGCCACAACGGTTCGCTCGTGCGCTCAGAGGCGGCTTTCACCTGCTCGATGAGCGCGTCGTTGGTGCCCATCAGGCCGGAGATCTCATCGCCAAGTGCAACGACAATCGCGCCGGTGAGAGTTGCGATGTCGATGATTGCATCGGGTTGTGCTTCGACAGCGAGGACGAGCGCGTCGGATAGCACCAAACGACCTTCGGCATCAGTGTTGAGCACCTCGATCGTGGTGCCATTGCGTGCACGCAAAACGTCGCTCGGCTTTGTTGCCTTTGGTCCGGGCATGTTTTCAGTGAGTGGTAGAAAGCCGAGCACCCGCACGTTCGGCGCGAGTTTGGGAAGAACCGACATTGCCATGAGCACGTTTGCTGCGCCGGTCATGTCGCCTTTCATGGTGATCATTCCCTCTGCCGTCTTCAACGACAGGCCGCCGGAATCAAACGTGATTCCCTTACCAACGAGCGCGAGAGTCGCCGCGGCACCTTCCGGCTCGTAACTCAGCTGAATAAATCGCGGCGGTTCGGCGGAGCCTGCCGCAACACCCAGCACCGCGCCCAGCCTTTCTTCGAGGATCTTCTTTTCGTCCCACACAGTGATGCCAAGACCACATTCATTTGCGACCTCGGTCGCGATTTCCGCGAACCGCGTTGGTGTCATCGCTATCGGCGGAGAGTTGACGAGGTCGCGTGCTTTCGACGTCGCCTCGGCAATCCAGCGGCCGCGCTCCACCCCCGCCGCATCCGCTCCCAGCAAAATGACGTCGCGCAATTTGCGATCGTCCTCTTTCGACTTGAACTCGCCATAGCGATAAAACCCGAGAACTACGCCTTCGGCGATCGCTTGCGCTTTGGATGCTGCGTCAGCACCATCGACCTCCACGGCTGCGAGTGCGAGTGCTGCACTCTCAACGCTCGACGCGCTGCGCACAAAGCTCGCCGCTGCCCTGCGCAATGAATCGAGCGTCACCTCGTTCGCGTTGCCGAGACCGAGCGCGACGACGGTGCGACCGTCCACCTCGTAAGAACCGACTTGCCCGACCTTTCCTTCGAAGCCGCGGCGGGCGCGCGCTGCAGCATCGGGAACAGCGAGCCCACCGATTGCAGCAACGCCTCCCTCAAAGAATGGGACGCCCACGACTTCAGCGTCGGTTGATGACGGACCGGTATTGACAGTGAGAGCCATAAACCCGCAATCTAGCTGGGAAGGCGTTATTTGTGCAGGCGCCATTGACCGGGCATTGTTACGGTCGTAACATGACTGATACGTATTATCATACTTATCTTTATTGATACTTATCTTTATTGGTGTCTTAGCCGCGTTTGGAGGTGGCCTTTTTGATGATGGCAGGGCTGCCGATGACGCCATCGGTGGCATATCGCGCGCTGTTCGAACAGATGCGCACTTTTGAATCTTACGCACAGGCCGGGAAGTCCACCGACGTCTACCAGCACTTTGTCGGACCGATTACGCCGCCTGTGAATGGAACGCGCCGTCCGATCGGCGATCCGGTCTTCGACTCCATTGCGGACTACGCCAGCAAGGTCGTCGCACGTGCCGGGTTGTTGACAAGCCGCTCGCTTGGCGAGGAAAATGTCCGGCTCCAGGAGTACGGCCAAATGACTCGCTCGATGTATGCCGTTGAACATGCCCTTGCGATCGATCTCTGCCGCGTCGCTTCAGATATTTCACTTCGCCGCCGGCATACCTGCGCCCGCGCGACCCTTGCGGTCGCCGCGTTCTGGTGTGATCGCAGCGAATTGCTTCGACTCGGCGAAAAGGGCACTCACACCCTCTTGGGTGGCCGGCCTGCCGATGAGATCGGCATTGTTCTGTGGGAGCACGCTGTGATCGCACTGAGTCCGCCCACCAAACCGACTTCCGGTGGCGGCCTGGGCAACGACAACTCAGGCGATCTGAGCACGAGCGACCTTTCTATCGGCATCGGTCTCACACCCGCCGCCTAACTGGGCCGTCTTCGACCCCGCAGTAGATTCGTTGCATGGACAGCGCGTATCTCTCTGCCGCCAAAGAGCGCGTGCTGGTTTACGACGGAGCTACCGGTACGAATTTACAGCTTCGCGATCTACATGCGGACGACTTCGGCGGACCGCAGCTCGAAGGTTGCAACGAGAACCTTGTGCTCACCCGACCCGACGTTGTCGCGGACGTGCACAAAGTGTTCCTCGATGTGGGAGTCGACGCGATCGAAACAAATACATTCGGCGCGTTTGCAATTCCGCTGAATGAATACGGACTTGCTGATCGCACACACGAGATCAACGTCGCAGCTGCGCGCATCGCGAAAGAAGTCGCTTCCTCCTATAGCGGCGAACGTTGGGTTGCGGGTTCGATAGGCCCGGGTACAAAGATGCCGAGTCTCGGGCATATACGTTTTGCCGAGCTGCGCGACGCGTACGAGGTGCAGGCGAATGGTTTAATCGAAGGCGGCGTCGATCTCTTCCTGATCGAAACTCAATACGACTTGCTCGGTACGAAAGCTGCGATCAACGCGTGCCGGCGAGCAATGCAAACTGCCGGCCGACAAATCCCGTTGCAGATTCAGGTGACGATCGAGCTTACCGGCCGCATGTTGCCCGGTACCGAAATCGGTGCCGCCTACACAGCTTTGCGCGCAATGAACATCGACGTCATCGGCATCAATTGCGCGACCGGCCCTGCGGAAATGAACGAGCACCTGCGTTACCTGAGCCAGCACAGCGACATTCTGCTGTCGTGCCTACCAAACGCCGGATTGCCATCGGTCGTCGACGGAAAGATGCATTACGACCTCACGGCCGAGCAGCTTGCGGAACATCACCGGCGCTTTGTCACCGAGCTCGGCGTCAACATCGTCGGTGGATGCTGTGGAACCACCCCTGAGTATCTACGCCAGGTCGTCGACGCAGTTCGCGATGCAACTCCGGCGCGTCGTGACCCACACGACGAAGCTTCGGTTGCCTCGCTCTACTCGCCGGTTCCGCTTCACCAAGAGCTCAGTTTTCTCGCTATCGGCGAGCGCACGAACGCAAACGGCTCCAGGAAGTTTCGTGAAGCAATGCTGGACGGTGACTACGACACCTGTGTTGCAATGGCCGGCGAGCAAATTGCCGAGGGCGCACACGTTCTCGACGTGTGCGTCGACTATGTGGGCCGCGACGGAACAACCGACATGGACAAACTTGCGTCACTGTTCGGGACACAGGCAAGCGCGCCGCTTGTGCTCGACTCCACCGAGCCGCAAGTTATGGAAGCCGGCCTCATGCATGTCGGCGGGCGCGCAATTCTCAACTCCGCCAACCTCGAAGACGGCGAGCATGCCGGTTCACGCCTCGATCGCGTTTTTACACTTGCGCGTGAACATGGCGCGGCGGTCATCTGTTTGTTGATCGATGAAGTGGGCCAGGCACGGGACGTCGACTGGAAGATGCGGATTGCGCACCGCATTCGCGACATCGCCGTTGACCGCTACGGACTATCGGCAAGCGATCTCATCTTCGATACGCTTACTTTCCCCCTCTCGACCGGCGACGACGACTTGCGCAATGATGCGATGTACACGATCGAAGCGATCCGCCGGATCAAAGAAGAGATTCCTGAAGCGCATACCGTGCTCGGCCTCAGCAATGTGAGCTTCGGCCTGTCACCTGCAATTCGTCACGTACTCAACAGCGTCTTTCTATTCGAAGCACAACAGGCGGGGCTCGATGCCGCAATCGTCCACGCCGCGCGCATCATGCCGATGCACAAAATTGATGAACGTGCACGCGAGGTTTGTCTGGACCTCATCTACAACCGCAAAACTGATGACTATGACCCGCTTTCGGAACTCCTCAACATGTTCGAAGGTGTCAAAGCCGAAGCGGTGGAAAAGGAAGACCGAAGTGGTTGGCCGGTCGGCGATCGTCTGAAGCAACGCATCATCGACGGCGACCACAACGGCATCGACGTTGATCTCGATCAAGCAATGGCCGAAGGGATTGCTGCACTCGACATCATCAACACGCACTTGCTCGACGGCATGAAGGTGGTCGGCGAGCTGTTTGGCGCCGGTGAGATGCAGTTGCCTTTCGTCCTGAAGTCGGCAGAGACCATGAAGCGTTCTGTCGCGTTCCTCGAACCGCACATGGCGAAGGCAGACGATGGCGGCAAAGGCAAGGTGGTTCTCGCGACCGTAAAGGGTGACGTGCACGACATCGGTAAGAACCTTGTCGACATCATCCTGACCAACAATGGCTACGAGGTGCACAATCTCGGTATCAAAATCGCGAT
>JBBSGY010000170.1:0-5966 GCA_038253645.1 Acidimicrobiales bacterium | reverse complement strand
GTTCGCGACGCTCGAACTCTGGCCGATGAGCAAGCTCGTGTTGCTCACGCTTTAGTTCGTGTTCCAACAACTCGGTCTGAGCCTTCATCGAGACGTATTCACCCGCAGCCATCGCAATCTCATCATAGGTTCCTGTTCCGTTTCCACTCCGGGTGGCCCTGCCGGTGTCGTGTGAAGCATCGAGCGATGTTGCAGACGAGATCGACATTACCCTGTTGGATTGATTGTGGGTGGGTGTGGCAACAGTTGCACCGGCCAGTTGCATTGCGATGACTTGTAGATTCGCTACGGCAAGTCGGCCGTCGATCAGAAACACCGGCGTAGGCGTAACTTTATACATCAGGACCGATCCCAAAAGCTCTTGTCAGAGTTCCTCCACTCAAACGGGCGATGATGTTTTCGAAGTAGTGAGTCGGTCATCGTGAAACGCAAACTTACGGTCGACATACGCAATCGGCGCTGTTCGGAGTTCATAAGTCGCGTTTGTGCCCTAGCCCATTAGCCGGTTTGCTCTTAATGATTTCCATCATCACGACTAATTCGCGCAGAGACGCCTTGTCAATATCGACTTGATCAATCTTCCATCGCTCTGGATATACGGAGCGAACCCAACGCCGCAAGATCTCTGTCAACTGTGTTGACTGAAATTCGTCCGTCAGCTCGATGCGCGTAACCTGCCGTTCAACTGACGGTCGCCACTTAAGAAATCTTCTCGGAACGTATTCCGCCACAGCAACGAGTCGTAACACACGGCCGCTTGCATCAAAAACGACATTTGTTGGTATGTCGATTGGCTCGATGTACCGCTCGGCTTCGTCGACTGTACGAAACGTGTCTACGTCATTTTCGTCGACGAGAAAAATTGGTGTGATCATTAGAACCGATCCCAGAAGGACGTATCGGTGCTCTTCCTTTCAAACGGACGATGCCGCTTCATGCCTTGTCCCGGTGCTCCGTTGGCTGGATTTCTGGGATCTGAAACACGTCGGTGATAGTGCGGCCACCGGCCCAATGGATGGCCAGTTCTGTTACCAAATGGTGCAAACCGCATCCCGGCAACGCAGAGTTCCCGTCCGCCCTCGATGCCTTTTGCTAGACCTCCACCGGGGATGAGCAGCGAAGACCACTCGCCGGCTTGATACCAGTCGCTCGATTCGTTGACATTGCCGGTTGAGCTAAAGTGATTGCCAGCGACAAGCCCGAATGTCGCTGCATGACCAAGTCCGCCGACGAAGTCAGCCGAACCTGACCCGAGACTGCCCAGAGCGTTGACTGTCATCGTGTTCAGCCGAGACGTATGGGACTCTCGCTGCCATGGCGGTGGCCCGGCACCGCGAAGCCAGTCTGGCAGACCACCAGTCGGGTCAATTCCGTTAAGCGGACCGCCAAATACATATCCGTAGGGATTCGCGGTCAAACCCACCAGCGGATCCCGACTCACGAACTGCCCCGTAGTCGGGTCGTAGTAACGCGCACGCATCCAATACAGGCCCGACTCGACATCCAAGTACTGGCCTGCGTATTGCATCGGTGTTGTTGCAGAACCTGTGTGAGTTGCATTGCCGTATGCATCGAACTGATACGTGCCGACAACAGTTCCACTGCTGTTCGTGAGCAGTCGTGTTGAACCAAGTTGGTCTTGCTGCATATATGTAGGCGTCGACGAATTGACCTGTTCGAGCGCCATACCTCCAGGCCCGTACACGTAAGCGTTCGTGCCGTCGTCCAGCACGAGCGGAACACCTTCGGCAGTGTCATACGTGAACGCACTTGTCGTCGAACCTACGGTCTTTGATGTGCGTAGACCACCGCCGTCATACGCGTAACTTGCTGAAGTACCGAAGCTCGTCATTCGATTTGCTTGGTCGTAGCCGAGGTTGGTTGTCGTTGATCCAGTTGTTGACGACACGCGGTTGCCACGCGTGTCGTAGCCGAAGTTGGTCGGCACGCCGGCCTTCGTCTTCGACTGCACTTGATTTGCAACGTCATACGTCATCGACGTGCCATCTGACATTGCCGTCAGGTTGTCTGCTGTGTCGTAGCCAAAACCTGCGCTGTTCTCGGATGCAAGCTGGCCGAGCGTGTTGTAGGAGTACGTCTTGTTCGCTCCTGCACCGGTAACTGCTTCCGCGGTGACATCGCCGCCGGTGCTGGGGGTGTAATTGAACGAGGCAAGCGTTGTCGAAGACTTTGCGTGTGTAATCGACGTGACACGGCCTGCGTTGTCGTAGGCAGATGTAGAGTCGACACCGTTTGGATAGCTGACCGAGGTCAGTTCCAGATCGGGGTCGTAGCCGAAACCGAAGCTGCGATTGCTGAAGTCGGTGACGGTCGTCAGTTCACCGTCATCGCCGTAGGTTCGTGTGACATTGCCGCGGCCTGGATAGCCAAGCGTGGTCAGCTCACCACGAATCGAGTAGCCGTATGTGACGTTCGCAGCAGCACCGTTTACGTGAGATGTCATGCGACCGAGCGAGTCATATGCCCAGGTCTGAGTGCCGGAGCCATCGGCCATTGCGGTCATCACGCCGGCGCCGTTGTAGGTGCGTGCAACATCAGGCGTACCCGCAGCCGAGTAGTCGGTCGAAACAAGCTCACCGACGTTGTCGTAGGTGTTCGACGTTACCTGACCGCCAGGGTCGACTATCGACAACACAGCGTCCGCGCCGTCATATGTGAACGATGTCGTGCGGTTCAACGGGTCTGTCGTTGCGACAACTCGACCGAGACTATCGTCGGTGTAAGTGGTTGCTTTGCTTGCGCCATCGATCTGCTGATGCACGTTGCCATCGGCGAAGTACGTGGTTGACAGAGTTGTGCCGTCGGGTCGATGCACAGCGCTTTGTTGATCAGCCAGGTCATATGTGTATGTGGTGCTGCGTCCGTCACCATCTGTCGACGATGTGACGTTGGCGTTGGCGTCGTAGGTGGTGCCGGCAACAATCGGTGCCGAGCCGTTGGCTGTTGTTGTCGACAGAACACGGCTCATAGCGTCATAGGTATAAGTGGTCGCAAACGCCGAAGCGGTAGCGCCGGGTGCGTTGCCGCGCGGAGTCACACTTGTTGACGTTCGTCCGAGCGCGTCATGTGTGTAGGTACTTACACGGCCCTCGGGACTCGTCGTCGAGACCAGCTGACCAAGAACGTCATATGAAAGCAACGTCACCTTGCCACTTGGGTCGGTCACCGACGAAACGAGATCTGGTTTTCCAGCGACTGCTCGTTGATAGGTAACAGTTTGATCGGTGTGGCTGGAAGCTCCGGTGTAGAGCGGCCGCGTTGTCGATGAAATGTTGCCGTTCGCGTCATATGTGTTTGTTGTCGTAACCGTTGGCGGGCCGACCGCAGACGGGTTCGGCGTCGTAACGGTCAATGGGTTGCCGTAGGAGTTGTACGTGTAGCTCGTCGATCGCCCGAGACCATCAGTCTGGTTCATCAGATGTCCCGTATTGTCATATGACATCGACGTTGCGTGATCGTTGGCATCACCTGGTGCCTGACGAACGATGCAACCAGCCCGTAGAACGCCAGGATCACGAAGTTCCGGCCACACTTGATTGCAAATAGCAGAGCCGCTACTCCTTCCACAATTCCAGGGAACGAACCCAATTAACCGAGCCCCCTACGGCCAAACAATCCTATAGGGCAGTCCGCCGCAACGTGGGTAGCTGCACCGATCACGATTCATCTTCCTCCGTCTTGCTCGCTTTTCGCTGCATGTACAGCAGCCAAGGCGCCGGCGAATAGGAGAGAAGCAGCGTGGCCAAACAGAAGAGCAGTACCGCTACCCAATTTGCCGTCCAACTCGAGCCGCTGCGAAAAGCGGCAGCCAGCACGATGAATGGAATCAGGAGCGGCTCTAAAGGTTCCAGTGATATCGAGGAGCTCCCGTGATATTTTCCGGATGAGTTGAAGCGGGGGTTGAAAGGAACAAGAAATACCCACATGTTCCAACCGCATTTACACAGGAAAACGCCAACTAACGCAAACTCGACGATAGTGAGGAAAACGCCCATCAACCGAGCCTTCGTTGACCCACGAAGCCTTTGAAGAACTCGCCGCCACTTGGCCATTGCAACCGGCTGGCTGGCACCTGACCTGTGATGGAGTTCTCAAAAGAGGTACTGGAAGTCCGGAGTGGTGGCCATTGCGGCCCCCAAGCGCCGCTGCGGACGTAGTTCGACCTCGTTGCTCCGCCTTTCATCACCCACCGGCCTGCCGCTAGATCAGCCTCGTCACCTCGTGCGGCCCACGACGTAACTGTCACCATACGTGTGGATTGCGCGCATTCAGCTGCGCGTACCCCGCCTCCAAAGCTACCGAATCCGGACAGCAATGCCTCGCCACCGAGCTGGCCACCAAAGAATAAAGCACTGTCGGAATTCCAACTGTTCTGAGCCGACTTGGGCAGGAAAGCGTTGGCGTGACCGACCGTTAGACCCTGAAGAACGCCGGCCGAAGTATCAACGATGTTCTTCGCTGCTTGCGGGTGATTGGTGACGAAGTTGCCGGCCGATCCTTTGCAGGAACCATCTGCGAGCGAACCGAGGACGCAGAACATGCCGCTGTCGTCTTTGTTGTCGACGGGGTCCCCACCTGTATATCCATACGCATAACTCGTGATGTCGACCAACGGATCCCGACTTACGAACTGCCCCGTCGTCGGGTCGTAGTAACGCGCACGCATCCAATACAAGCCCGACTCGACATCCAAGTACTGGCCTGCGTATTGCATCGGCGTTGTCACAGAGCCCGTGTGTGTTGTATTGCCGTAAGCATCGAACTGATACGTGCCTACAACAGTGCCACTGCTATTCGTCAGCAGTCGCGTGCTGCCGAGCTGGTCAAGATGTAGATATATAGGAGCAGAACTGTTCACCTGTTCGAGTGCCATTCCCCCTGGACCGTACACGTATGCGTTGGTTCCGTCATCGAGAACGAGCGGCAGGCCCTCAGCCGTGTCATAGGTGAAGTTGTTGGTGGTGGCGCTGACTGTCTTTGATGTGCGTAGACCGCCGCCGTCATATGCGTAGCCTGCCGAGCTTCCAAAGCTCGTCATTCGGTTTGCCTGGTCGTAGCCGAGGTCGGTTGTCTGGGCACCTGTGGTTGCGCTCGTGCGGTTGCCACGAGTGTCGTAGCCGAAGTTCGTTTAGTACTACGCGAAAGTTTTTGATGAGTCAACGCGGTGGTGTTCCATCTTTCGCCGCCGTATTGAAGCATCCGTGTCTTGCAAAACCTATTGCCGTCGCAAACATTACAAGCGGTCTCGATGAAATGTAAGGACGGGGCTATCCTCTTGAGTCACTTCGACGACGAAGGAGACATTGGGGTAGCCATCGTTCAATCGATGCCTCCACATGGTTGCAACCGTGTTTGCTAAATCGTACATAAGTCCGGTCTGCGCGGGTTCCGCGTCGAACAAGAAGTCGCCCAGATGCACATGATTCAACTGACGTTCAACCGCAGTGAGGTCACCGTCCAACGCCTCAAACCACGTTTGAAAATCGGCATCGTCACTGTTATCAATAAGCAATATCGCGCCGTCATGTTCCCGCAAACGTGGCCAAAATATGGTCGATACAAGTACAACAAGCTCATAATTCAGTGTCTCCATTTCCTCTAGAAACTGCCATGGATTTTGGGGCTCGGAGTTCAATTCAGCCCATTTGTGTAGCGACACGACTCGATCAACATCGATCATTAGCGAACCCGTATGTGCTTGATTGGACCGACATTTATGTGGGGTTGACTACCGAACCCACGATTTGGATGCGCATCTATTCCATGGTTGTTCAAGCCAAGTTCCTCTGCCCAGTCGACCAGTGCATTTGCATCGTCAGCCGAAACACCACCACTCTTCTTGGCGTCCTTCGCAAGGCTGACCAGCGCACGTTGGTCCGGCGTATGACCTTTTCCAATGAACTCTCCTACGCGAATTGCACCCGCTTCGTTGAACGCACCACGCC
>JBBSGY010000169.1:0-5970 GCA_038253645.1 Acidimicrobiales bacterium | reverse complement strand
GCATGGCGGGTCGCCGGAACGGCGGCCGTTAATGGGGATTCAGTTACCATCGACACGAGCTTTCAAATGCCCAGTTTCACGAACGGGCCTGTGATCGTCGACACCGAGGTGTTCGACGGCAATCACAATCGAGTCGCTCAGTGGTCTTCACCGGTGACAATGGGGCCAGGCGAAACGGTCACGAAACACAACGCGTGGCACGCAACGGGAGCGACCCCCGACCACTACACGGTTGAGGCCGGGATCTTCCCGCTGTCTTGGACTCCTACCATCACATGGAACTCGGAGGTAGCGCGGTTCGTGCGGTAATGGGCGGCGGGCCCCGAATTGACCCACGACAGCTGTTTGGGTTCCAGGTAGGCAAGAATGATTTTTGAAACGGAGAGTTTCGCCCGCCGGCTGGTCCGTTATCGAAGCACAGGCTGTCATCATTCACTGAGCTGATGCAACGCAGGCGTGAATGTTCTTGCGCATCGTGCTACTTGTGTCGCGATCGATCGGAACGTAGACCACACCCAATCCACCTTCAACACACTTTTGAACAACGGTGTCGACGAGTCTTGCGGGATCCGTCACAACCGAGACGGGAACATCCAGGCCTTCTACGGCTGCAACAATGTCGGTTCGGTGCGGAGCGAAGGTGACACGTTCGTATACGTTTTGGCCCAGACCGCGCAGTTCTGGGAATGCATCGAAGATGCCGCCACCGTCGTTGTCGACGATGACGATTGTCAGCTGCAAGTCTCCCGAAATACCTTTCAACGTCCAGAGTGCATTCAAGTCATAGAGAAATCCCAAATCGCCAGTGAGCAGCACGTTGGGACCGGCATTGTTCAAAGCAACCCCGGCGGCGGTGGAGACCATGCCTTCGAGTCCGCTCACACCACGATTCGCAATTACCGACAAGCCTCGACGCGCCGGTGCGTACCACTCGACATCTCGTACCGGCATCGACGTAGATGCGAAGAGAATCGAGCCCTCCGGAAGCGAGTGCGCGAGCGAGCGGGCAACGAACGGCTCTGTCACAACATCGAAAAGCAATGCTTCATCGATCGCTCGCTGCGCAAGTCGCTCAGCACGCTGCCACGACTGCAACCAACTTGCATCTGCCGACTCCGGTCCCAGCGCCAGCACCGTGGCGCAAAACTCGTCTATATCGGCGCGCACTATGTTCGCCGCGTCACCGGCAGTTCCGGTCCACTCGTCGAAAGGAGAAACGAGCCATTGCTCGGGTGTGTGTGTTTGCAACCACTGCGTCACCGTCTTTGACAGCACGGGCATTCCAAAACGCACGACAACATCTGGGCGGTGCACCTCCATGAACGCAGGCGACCGCAACAGCGCGTCATAACCGGCGATCGTTGTCGACTCAGGTACGCGAGTCCCGGAACGAGCCTCGGCGAACACTGGCCACCCGAGGGCCCGTGCGCACGCATGCACTGGTTCATAGTCATAGTCAGCATTGCCTGCGATAATCACGCCCTTGCGTTCCCCGGCGATGAGTGCGCCAATGCTCTCGTTCGAGGGACGAACCGTTGCTCTAGGCCATGTGTGCCATGGCACGCCGTTCGGGCGACCCGGCGGTAATTCACCGGCATCGAACGTCCATGGCTCTCGAATCGGCAAGTTGAGATGTACAGGGCCGGGGCCGGATGGATTGTGCAGCGTTTCACCGAATGCACGCGCCGCGATACTGCGCCAGCTCTGTCGCATCGCTGCATCTGCGACACCCGGATCAAACGACCAACGCGTCGAACCCGCGTAAAGAAAACGTTGATCAACTGCTTGCCAGTCGCGAACGTGTAATAACTCAGGTGGGCGATCTGAAGTGCAAACGAGTAACGGGACGCGAGAATGATGCGCTTCGATCACCGCAGCCGCGAACTCGACGGTTGCGGTTCCACTCGTGCACCACATCACAGCCGGCCGGCCGGTTGCGATACTCAATCCGAGCGCGAAGTGGGAAGCCGAACGCTCGTCAACCATTACGTGAACACGAATCGCAGAGTTGACCTCGAGGAGACCGGCAAGAAGTGTCGAGCGGCGACCCGCACCCACAACGGCGTCGGTGATGCCACACCGCGACCATTCATCGACGAGTGTCGCAAAGAACGTCGCTTGGGTATCGCTCATTCGGCGAACCCTAAATGGTCGGGCTTTTGATCGTCCGCAAACCCTAGGACGGCGCGCTCGAACTCCGCCTTTTTTTCGAAAGGAATTGAATGGCCGGTTCCGTTGAACAGCAGTTGCCGAGCATTTCGCCCGATTGTGAAAGCAATCTCGGAGCTATCCTGCAGCACAGCCGGGAAATCGAACTCGCCAAATGTGAGAAGCACTGGAATTTCGATTTCACGCAATCGGTCCCACAGAGGTTGCTGCGCGCCGGAACCGCAATTGCGCAGACTGCTCGCCAGACCTTCGGCACGATTGGCCAAACGGAGGTCGCGAAACGTCGCGTCATCGTCGAGCCGGGCATTCACGGGGCTGTGCAGCCACTCGTCGATAAACACTTCGAGCCTTCCTTCGCTCCCCAACGATTCAATCCGGTCTGCGAGAGCATCGTCGGCTGCTTTGCGCGCGCATCGTTCGTCCGGATTGCGGAACCCTGCCTTTGCCCCGACAAGAATGGCCCGTTCGACATCGGCTTTTACAGCAGCGTGCATAACGACGCGTGCGCCGAGCGAATAGCCGACATACATCGCGTTGCCGCACGTGAGTCGCAGGAGGCGCGCTGCTTCCCATAGGTCAGCCGAGTCGTACTTCGCATCTGTCAGGCCATGGCCCGGAAGATCAGGCGCCAGCACTTCGTACCCGGCTCTGGCGAGATCGAGGGAAAGCGACTCCCACACGTCACCGCATTGGGTGAAACCGTGGACAAGAACAATTCGCTTGTCGTTGTTCTGACCAAGGCGAATTGGAACGTGAAGCACTGGCCCAGATTATTGCGATTCGGCGTTGCGCGAGAATGAGACCGCATCGTTGTGAGCTTCAACAACAGCGAGCGCCAACTCCGGCGAATCCATCATGCCTATCAAGAGATCGTCCTCGCCGGGCTCGCTACCGATTTGGGCATAGATAGTACGCCCCACCTTGCGCCCACAACGCCAAGGACTTTTTATCAAGTCGTCACTCATTGAGGCCCCATTTTGGACGGCATACTCGCCGATCAACCCTTTTGCAGAACAAATGGATACACCGATCCAACCCCTGCGGCTCGGAGAAGGTCTGCCACGACGGTCATCGTCCACCCCGACACCCACGTGTCGTCCATAACCAGCACAGAGCCGGCTGGTAGCTCGCTCGTCGGAATCTTCAGCTCGAAGGCTCCGACGACATTCGCCGAAGCATGTGCCGAGTTACCCATCTCGATTTGTGGGCGCGCCTCACGTGTACGACGAAATGCGCCGAGCACAGGCAGATGGGCTTGCCGGCCGAGTTCAATCGCAACCCCAGACACGACGCCGGGCCGGCGCACCGACGGAATTGTCGTGATCCAGGTCGGCCTACCGTCCGGCCACTCCCAGCGTTTCAATGCACGACCGATAGCGCTCACTAGTTCGGGGGATGCAACCGGGTGCGCTTTCTCCAACAGTTCACCAACGACAGCAGCCCAGCCGAGACCCCCACCTTCGCATAACGCCCGGCCATCGGCGGCAGCGCGTTCCGCCTTGATCTTCGAACCGCCGCCGTTCACACCTGGAGGCCACATCTTGCGCGCAGGCAACACGACGTCTACCTCGCGGGTCAATTCATCCGCGGCAGCAATGAGCTCGGCCGGTGGCGGGGTGAACCCTCGATCGGCGCAGATATCACATCGTTCGCATTTCCACCCAGTTGTGAGATCGGGATCATCAAGCGAACGTCGTAAAAATGCCATTCGGCACGACTTCGAGTCTTTGTAGTCGAGGATCAGTTGCTGATCTTCTTCGCGCGCCCTGCGAACACGGTCATATCGCTGCTCGTTGTACGTCCACTCATTTGCTGTGCGAGTCCAGCCGGCTTGCGCGCGCGAGACGGCACCTTCGACATCGAGAACCTTCAACAGGCCTTGCAGTCGCGTTCGCTTGATGTCGACATGAGCCTCGATTTTCGCCTCGCTCATCGGTTCGTCCGCGCGTTCAAGCAGACTGACGACACTTTCGGCGAGTGCGCGTGGTGGGAAACTGACTTGCTCGAACCAACTCCAAATCCGTTGGTCTTCTACGCCCGGCAACAAGACGGCCTCTGCATGATCTAGAGCGCGGCCTGCACGACCGACCATTTGGTAATACGACGTTACCGACGACGGTGCGCCAAGGTTGATCACAAACCCGAGATCGGGCTTGTCAAAGCCCATGCCAAGCGCCGAAGTGGCACACAGCACTTTCACCTCGTTGTCACGCAATGCACGCTCGAGACGGACGCGTTCTGATGCTTCGGTCGCACCCGAATAGGGCGCCGATATGATGCCTTGACGAGTGAGCCATTGCGATGTCTGGACCGCAGCTGCTTGCGTAAGGCAATACACAATGCCTGAACCCGTCATCGACGGAAGATTCTGGGCGAGCCATGCAAGACGTTCACTTGGAGTTGCCGGCTCGACAACCGACAACGCAAGACTTGGACGATCGAGTGTGCCACGCAACGTCAAAGGTTCCGTGCCCAGTTGCGCTGCCACGTCATCGATCACCCAGTTGGTCGCGGTCGCCGTGGTCGCGAGCACAGGCGTGTTCGGATCAATACGTTGCAGCGCATCACGAATACGAAGGTAGTCTGGGCGAAAATCGTGGCCCCACTGACTTATGCAATGTGCTTCATCGATGACAACCATTCCGGATCGCCGAGCAAGATCAGGAAGGACATCGCGAACGAACGCCGGATTGTTCAAACGTTCCGGGCTGATCGCCAACAAATCGACTTCGTTGTTCGCGATCTGCTGTTGAATTGCTGTCCATTCTTCGACATTGGATGAGTTGATGGTTTCTGCGAGTAGTCCCATCCGCGCCGCTGCAGCCAACTGATCGCGCATCAGCGCGAGCAATGGTGAAATCAGAATGGTTGGCCCACCGCCGTTTTCCCGCAAGAGTTTCGCAGCGAGAAAATACACGGCAGACTTACCCCAACCCGTTCGTTGCACAACAAGCACACGACGGCGTTGTTGCACGAGCGCGAGTACGGCTTCGCGTTGATCGCCTCGCAATACCGCGTTCGGCCCCGCAAGACTCTTCAGGAGACTTTCACAACGGGAATCTATTACTTCAGAACTAAGTACTGCCACGGTACGGAAGCATACGCGCGACGTGTGACAAGAATCGAACGTCAGTCGTTCTTCGCGAATCTCAAGACTGAAGCGTTGTGAATTCAGGCCGAACTCGCAATACGACGGATGAACGCGTTGACTTGACTCGCAGCCAACTCGCACGTTGACGGAAACCCAAGTGTTTCAAGTCCCTCTAGCGCACGCTGGTAGAGACGCTCCCAATGATCATGCATTTCGATTGTTACGGGCCATGTCTGACGAGCTCGGGAAGTGAAGACGGCAACGCATGACGCGTTGACGTTTGTCAATAATTCTTCTGGAACCATCGTCTCCAAGATCATCAGATCGACAAGATCGTGCGCCCGACCATTGCGGTATGAATTGGTACTTTGATCGCTACACGCGTGCAATTTTTGCGCGACCTGCCACGAGATCGACATACACGGAATTTCGGCGATTGTGCCAATGCCTAGCAACGAAAGTGCGTCTGAGCGGGTGAAGTCAAACGACTCCGTATTGCCTGCTTCTTGTGGTGACATCTCAAGTGGCACCGTCGCGAACGCTTTGGCATTGAATTGAAGCTTTGCGTTGAATCCAGGACTCCTGACACAGTGACGTAAACGTCCTGGTGGTTGAGGTGTGGCCGCTATGCCGAATGCAAATAGCGATGTATGTGGAATCGGCGTAAGTCGAGAAGAATGCCCAGCTCGGTCGATTGAAGTGCCGCTCTC
>JBBSGY010000168.1:0-5984 GCA_038253645.1 Acidimicrobiales bacterium | reverse complement strand
ACGACTTTGCCACCGATTGACTCAACCAATGCCGCATCGTCGGACGCATTGGGTTCGCCGGCATGGGCGCGACGCAATATGTCGAGCCGAAACGCCTGGGGAGTTTGAACCGCAATCAACTCGCTTCGGTCAATCGTCTCCAGAACAGTCGCCGTGACACGTTTGATCGTGTCACTCACAGGCAATCCGGGAACGGCGCCATCGGCGCCCAGGAGAATTGCATCGACAACCGAAGAAAACAGGTTATTTGTCGCCAATGGGCGAGCAGCATCGTGAATAACAACGATTTCAACGCCGTCCGGCAATGCCGCGAGACCGGCGCGTACAGATTCCGACCTCGTTGCGCCGCCGACAACCACATAGTCCGCCCGAACGCTCCATCGGACTTCATCCAATAGCTGGGGACTCGTGACGACGATAACGCCGTCGGCAGCACCGCTGGCAACTCCGACCGACCAGTCGATAACCCGTTGATCGCCTAGTTGTTCGAGTTGTTTCACACCGCCAAACCGCGTGCCGCCACCCGCAGCGACAACAATCGCCCAAAAAGACAAGATTTACGGAAGTGCTTCGTTGAGCTTCTTCTCCGCCTCTTCTTCGGAGACGTTGATCGCGAAGGTGAGCTCGGAGACAAGGATCTGGCGAGCGCGAGTAAGCATGCGCTTCTCGCCGGCAGACAGGCCCTTGTCGCTGTCGCGAATCGAAAGATTTCGAACCACTTCCGCAACTTGGTAGACATCGCCGGATTTCAACTTCTCGACATGGTTCTTATAGCGACGCGACCAGTTGGTCGGCATGCGCGCTTCTTTCTTGCGAAGCACGGCAAAGACCTCTTCGACCTCTTCATCGTTGATTACTTCACGAAGACCAACTTCCTCTGTGTTTTCAGAAGGCACCATTAAAGTGAGGTCGCCGTAAGCGAGACGGAGCACCAAGTACTCGCGCTCTTCACCGAAGGCTTTCTTCTTTTCCTTCTTCTCGATCGTGGCCGCGCCATGGTGCGGGTACACGACCTTGTCGCCGACGTCGAAAGGCATATCTCTCCAGGGGTTGCTCAGGGCGGGGGAAGTACCAAGGATACCGGACTTCTGGAAATTCACCTTATTCATCCACGTTCCGCCGCGCGTGCGTTGGAATCGCGGACAAAATTGCCGGATCGTCAGGCTGGTTTACGGAGCGAAGTTGGGCGTTTCGTGACCGTGTTGATCGCATGAGTGACCGAATCGGCCGGTATCAACTCGAGGCCGGCAACCGAGCAACTGGTTCCGACTGGCACCACCGCTCGCCGAAAACCCATGCGGGCAGCTTCGTTCAAACGCTTTGGCATGGCCGAAACGCGACGGACTTCGCCTCCAAGGCCCAGCTCGCCAATTGCCACGACATCTTCGGGAATCACCAGTTCACGCTTCGATGACGCAATGGCGAGGGCGAGCGGAAGGTCAGTGGCCGGCTCATCGAGTTTCACTCCACCCACAACCGAGGCGTATACATCGTCATTTACGCAGCTGATCTGCGCATGCTTGTGAAGAACCGCCAGAACGACTGCCAGCCGGGCGTTGTCGAGCCCCTGCGCCACCCTTCGGCATTGGTTTGGATTGCCGGGCACAACGAGTGCTTGCATCTCGATGAGCATCGGACGCCGACCGTGCAACGCCGGTACGACGACCGAGCCTGGTGCGCCCGTGCGGCGATCATCGAGAAACAGCCCGCTCGGATCGGGAACCGCCACCATTCCGCGCTCGGTCATTTCCATTACGCCGACTTCGTCTGTCGCGCCAAAGCGGTGTTTGACCGCGCGCAAAAGCCGCAAATCGTGATGACGATCACCATCGAACTCGAGAACAGTGTCGACAACGTGCTCGAGAGTGCGCGGCCCGGCCAATGCCCCCTCTTTGGTGACATGGCCGATCATCACAACCGCAACATCGCCGGACTTGGCCATCGCAACCAGTTCACTCGCCGATGCCTTTACTTGGGCGACAGTACCTGCGCTCGACTCGATCGAAGACACGGTTACTGTTTGAATCGAGTCGACGATCACGATTCGTGGCGAGTGCTGGCGCACAGTTGCGACAACGCGTTGCACATCGGTCTCCTGCAATAGCAACAGGTCGGTTGCGTCGAGCTTGAGGCGCCGCGCGCGCTGAGCGACTTGTTGTACCGACTCTTCACCTGAGACATAGATACACCCACGTGACGCCGAAGCCAGTTGTAACGCGAGAGTCGACTTGCCGACGCCCGGCTCGCCACCGAGCAGCGTGACCGAACCAGGTGTGATGCCGCCGCCGAGAACACGATCGACCTCGGAAAGCCCGGTTGCCCAAGGAGTGCTTCGAGTGCCCAATTCGAATAGGCCGAGATCTACCGTCTCAGAGGATTCGGCGGCGACCGTGGACTTGACCTTTTCGATGGTCCCCCACTCGCCGCAATCAGTGCATCGCCCGGTCCACTGGGCGGACGATGCCCCACAGAAAGAGCACATATGGATCTGCTTGATCTTTGCCACCCGGGAGATCCTACGGAGGGCATGAGACATCTAACGGAACCCTCGTCAGACACCGCACTCAGCGCTTGTGCATTGGTCTGTACGTCTGCCAGATGATCGAGACGACACCGGCGATTACAAGCATGAGCAGCGCAACTGCGAAGTACAGGATCGGTCGGGTGTTCCAGCCCTGTGCCCTTGCGGTCAGCTGGGTCGACTTTCCGTATGCGAGCTGCCACTCACCGCCTTTTGCGTCGGGCATGAACGAATGCTTGTTACCGGGAAGATTCACCGACACCGTTACCGGAAATGTCTCTTCAGGGTTCACGCCGAGGTTCTTGCGCATTTCATTCGGATCAAATCCGAGTGACGTACCAGCGCGTTCGAGTAGCACCGGGTCATTCCAGCTATCGATTCCGCGAGATAGATCAACTGTCCCGGAGAACTGGGTTTTCACTCCGGTGAGCGAGCGTCGCTGGTCTACCTTGAAGTCGCGCAACGGGCCGCCCGCAGACATGAGCTGATCCATATACAGCGAAGCTTCCGCCGGTGTATTGAAACCGTGGGTGACTCGCAAAGTCGTCTTTCCATCTTTCACAATCGGTCCGTCAATCTTCCAGCCACGTGCACGTAAGTCATCGGAGCGAAACGTTTTCGCGAGATTCGGCGCGGCGCGTGTCGCCTCTTCGTCGAGCTTGGTTTCGACGGCAACAGTTCCGCTGCCGCGATCGTTCACCTCGACACCGATCTTGGTATCGACCTTGCATCCGGACAGCAGCAGGACCAAAAAAACGAGAAACAACAAACGTCGGCGCACAGCAGCTGTCACCGTAGATGACCAGTCGTCTAGAAGCTGACCAAGATCACGGAATCGAGCGGGTCTGCGGGACCTTTGAACTCGCCGCCTACCAGGTAAATTTTGCTTCCGAGGGCCGCCGTGCCGGCGTCGCTTCGCGCGTCAGGCAGCTTGCCCCTGAGAGCCGTTGTGCCTTTTTCGGAGTCGACTTCGAAAATATCCGAGGTGGCACCACCGGCTGTGCGGCCGCCTGCGACAAAGAGCGCTCCATCGTGATTGAACGCCATTGCGTGCGAAACCGGAGACGGCATGTGTCCGACGATTGTTCCTTTGCCGCCGGCAACGTCGAACTTTTGAATGGTGTCGACTCGCACGGCGGTTCCGCCCTCGGTTGCCTGCGTTTCGCCGCCGAACAACCAGAGTTCATTTCCCATTACGGCAAGCGCCGGATAGCGAACCGGTTGCGCAAGCGCACCAAGATCCGTGAATGACATACCATCGGTCGTTGACAACACGTCGGGCTCGAGCGTCTGACCATTCGTACCACCGGCCACGAACGATCGATCACCCATTTTCGCTGCAACCAAATCAGCCCGAACGTGGGGAAGCTTGCCGACGTCCGAAAAGCCAGCCTGGTCCCATCGCTGCACGGTATTGACGACGTGTGCGCCGCCGCCTCCGAACACAAGCGCACCGGGCCCGTTCGGGGTCGCCGCCGCATCATGAACTGCATCGTGCAGCTTGCCTACTTGCGAAGCCGATGAACCGCCGACATTGATGACCGCGTTGGTCGACACGTCACCCGTTGTCAGACCGCCGAGCGCGAGCGCGTGATCACCGATCGAGACAACAGCGGGCCGAGACATACGCAATGGCAGCCGAAAACCTGCGAACGCCGCAAGTACCTGCGTATTCTGCCCCGACTTTGCAACGGTTGTCGTTGTAACCGACGCCTTGGACGCCGAGCCATCGCAACCGGCCAAAAACAATATAAATGCAATGCATGCTGCATTGCGCTTCATCGCAAGATGCCCGTGTGTCCGAGCGAGTAGTTGCCGGGTTGTGGCCAAACACACATACCGTGTGGACCTCTTCCGACTTTGACGCGCGCGACCAGATGTCCGTCGTTTGTGTCGATGCCGTAGACCTCACTACTGCGACGGCCTGAAAGCCAAAGGACCTTTCCGTCGTTCGATACTCCGCCCATGTCAGGAGTCGACGGCGGAGGAATCGGCCACGTACGCACGATCTGGCGCGACTTGAAATCAATCACCGCAATCGAACCCAGGTTGCCGTTCTTGCCCATCCCTCCACGATTGGAGACGAACAAATACTTCGAGTCGCGACTTGGATACAGGCCGTGCGCCTCGGGTCCCGTCGCGAGAAATCCGGACTTCTCGAATGTGGTCGCAGACACTTCCCACACACCGTTGCTTGCCATATCGGCTACATAGAACATCTCGCCTTCCGGATCGAGCTTGATGTCTTGTGGCATCGCGTGTTTGTCGAGCGTCAAGTATCCGGCGATCGTACGATCTTTGAGATTTAGTTTGACAAGCTTGCCGCTGAATTCGCACGTTGCGACGAGATAACTGTTGTCTGCTGCGAAATCGATGTGATCAACCCCCGGGCAGTCAACATGCACGCGCTGCTTTAGCTTGAACGTGTGCGGATCGTAGAAGTCGAGATTCTGCCGTGCCTCGGCGACAACCAGCGCGTACGCACCATCGGGCGTGAAGTACATGTTGTACGGGTCGTCAACAGGGATGTCCGGGCCACTGCGCTTCGAAGTAATCGGGTCGATCGGCGTCAGGCTGTTCGACTTGTCGTTCGTCACAAAAAGTGTTTTGAGATCCCACGACGGCACGACATGTTGCGGATTTTTGCCTACCGGAATCGTGTCGACGACCTTCTGTGAAACCGGATCGACAACCATCATCGATCGCTCGTCGCTGTTCGGCACGTACAACCGGTACGGAGCATTACGACTGGATTCAGTGAAGTGATTGGGCGAGTCGTTCGCGTAGATGTTCTTCGTAGAACTCGTGGCAGGAGCCGGCACGGAATCTTCGCGGTGCGCCATCTTCGCGTTGCCACCGCATGCGGTGGCAACGAAAAGCACAACGGTCAGCAAACAAAGAATTCTGCGCATCTCCGCTGAGCGTAGACACAATTACAGCCCTACCGGTGACCCTTACTGGGCGTTTACCCTTGGCCTGCTACGGACTTGTGCGCACTGCGCCGGGCCACGCGGGTCTCGAGCTTGGCCGCGATGAACGCACCTGCTGCAAACACCGCGACGATCACAACGACTGGAACCCAATACGGGAAAATCCGATGCTCGGAAAGTTTGGTTAATACGCCGGCCGCAAGAATCGCGGCCACGAACGGAATGTTCCCGTACGGATACGACCGCGTGAAAATTCTTGCCTTGGTCATGATCCGATGGTGGCACAAAGCACCGCAACGCAAAAGGCCCGCCCCTGTCTTTTGAACAGAAGCGGGCTCTTGAACAAGAGAAGAGCTTTCAATAATTAAGCGTCGGAGCCTTCGAGCTCGATCGGCGGCACTTCCGGCGGTGTCGAATCAACAGCGCTGAATGTGACTTCATCGTTCGCGGCATCGACAATGATCGTTTGGCCGGCGTGGAACTCTTTCCACAAGATGCGCTCGGACAATGGGTCTTCGATGAGACGTTGAATT
>JBBSGY010000167.1:0-6004 GCA_038253645.1 Acidimicrobiales bacterium | reverse complement strand
ATCTTCAAATCTTCGAGACCCGTCTTGGCATTGTCGAGAAGCGCAAGCGTTGCCTTCTTGTGGGCGTCTGTCATGCGTTGTGATCCCTCAACACGTTGATGAACCCGATCGATATCGCCAACTCGCCTATCGATCGCTGCCGCGCCGGCAACCTTGAGCCGCGCAAGGCGATCCGCGACTACCTCATCTATATGAGCACCGACTTTCGTCGTCGATGTCGTGACCGCACCTGTCGCCGGCGTGCGGGGGTTGTAGTCGACACGTGCCCACGCGGCTGTCGGAATGGCCACACCTGCAGCGACGATTACCGCCGCGATACGAAGCTTCGGTGAGCGCAGCGTCATTTGGTCAGGTCACTTTCGTCCGTTGTCGACGCAGAATCTGCGTCGCGCAAATCCTCGTCAACGGCTTTCAGCACCGTGTCAACATCTGTTACTTCGACAGACGCGGCTGCGATCGGGTCAGCCGGAGGAGCCGTCGTCGAAGCAACCGGCTTTGCGGCCGACTTCGAACCGCCACACCCCGAAAGCGTGAGCACTACAGCAGTCATCAAAGCTGCCGCAGCCACATGTATGCGCATTGAATTCCTTCCGCCGGACTGTCACCGAGACATTAGACCTGCACGCGGGCTAAACGTCGGTTAACTGAACGTGCCTTTCCAAACTGCATTTGAATTCAAATCTCCAGTTGCAAAGTAGACCGTGCCGTTAATTAGTGAGGCTACCCCGGAGAATCTGGCCCAGGGCAATGGTGTTGAGAGCGACCACGAGTTCGTCGCAGCGTCGTATACAAACACTTCCCGCGCAGATTTACCGTACGCATACTCACCTCCCATTACGTAAATCTTGCCGTTGCGCACGAAACTGCTGTCGCTGATGTGCGATCGTGCAGATGGCAGCGCTTTCATCGGGCTCCACGTGTTGCTTATCGTGTCAAATCTGTAAACGCCACTGAGTTGCGTTGACTTGTCGTCGATCCCGACAAGTCCGCCAACTGTATAAATCGAATTGCCGATATTCAGTGTCGCGAAATGCGTCCTGGGATACGGAAACGCGGTTGCCGGTTGCCAGCCCGCTGCGACGTTGTCGAGATTGAGCGTCCAATGGTCACTTTTCTCGACTCGATTCGCATCGACGCCACCCAGGAAGTGCAATGTGCGACCAACTTTGACCATTCCACCCGAACCGCGAGGTTGCGGGAGGCTGGGCAGATTGCTCCACTGCTGCGAATCGACATCGAACCGCCAAACGTTGTTGATCGCGAACGTTTGGCCACTACCGTTTGCCGTATAACCACCTGCGAGAACCAGACTACGTCCGTCGATTGCAGTCGTGCTGTGCGTAATAGACCGCGGTGTTGCAGGCAGACTCGACCACTTGCCTGCACCAACGTCGTATACATAAGCGCTCGAAGTCGGAACCCATGATCCCGGCAGATAACCACCGAACGTGTAGAGCTTGCCCTCGAACGCATTGCCGGCGGCTTCGACGGCATAATGCGGACTGTTGACAGCATTGGACCAGGTGAGACTGTTTCCGGCCGGTGGAGCCTGCGTGGTCGTAGTCACCGGCGCGTTTGTCGTGGTTGGTAGGGATCCGTCTGCCGAGACCACCTCAATTGCGCTGACCTTTGCATTTTCGGTGCGTGCGATGAAATCGATCGCGATCTTGCCGTTGACCGGGCTTACGCGAAAGGTGCGTGTGATCGTCTTGTTCGCGCCACCGGCTTGCTGAAAAATGTCGAAGTACGAGAGTTTCGTCGCGCCGTTGATGTTTACGTCGAATACACGTTGTCCGGAGGCGGTCTTGTTGAGTTCGGTGAAGTGCAATGTGACGTCATAACTGCCTGCCGCCAATGGGAAGTTGTAACTGAACGCTGTGCCGCCGAATGGAACGCCGTTTTGCCGGCCCCAGGTCCATTCGGTCTTTTCGATTGTTTGACTGTCCGGCGAAACAACACCGGAAATAGCCGAGGGATTTTCAGCCCATGGCGCACCACCAGTAACCCAGCCGCCACACGAGCTCGGCGCGTCACAACCGCTCCACTGCACGCCACCGACTGTTTGTGCGGGCCCTCCAGAGTTGACGCGAATTGTCGTCGCTGCGCGTGCTTCGTTCACCGTAAGTAGCTGCGACAACACGAACATTGCGACAAGAACCGGAAATACCGCCCAAGCCTTCTTTGACTTCAACCAATTTTGCCTGCGAATCACTTGCACCGTGCCCCCCGCTCGCGTTATCCACGAACCTACATCCGCCGCCCATTCCGGGCACCGAACGGCGAGGTCTTCGTCCTTCTTCCTTCAGAAGCTATGCGGCGATTGGCAGAACTGGTCTCCTAACCCTTTGGAGCGAATACGACAAGCAGCTCGAGAATGCCGTGGTCTTCAGTGGTGACGCCAGTGAAGCTCGGGTTTTGGATGTCGTAGTCGGCAAACCTGATCGGAATCGACCCGTTGACTTTTACCCTGTCTCCGTCTTTCACGAATTTGAAGTCAGTCGTTATCGAATTCGTCTTTCCGTGCATCGTCAGATCACCGGTTGCACTGGCTGTCTGAATCGTGGAATCAGGCAGGCTCTTCAAAGCGATCGGCTTGGTCAACTTGAAGGTCGCAACCGGGTACGTACTCGTCTCCATAATTCGCCGCTGAAATTGTCCGTCACGGCGATCTTGGTCACTCTTTACCGTCGTCATGTCGACGCTCAGGTCCACAGTATCCACCGTCTTATCGGAAATGCCGAGCGTGCCTGTCACCGAGTTGGTGCGGCCTACTGCGGTGGTGTCTTGGCCGAACAGGTTTTCCTTGATGCGATAACCGACTTGTGATGCTGAGGTTGCCTGCCACATTTGTCCGCTCGCGTTGCTCGAACTATTACCGCTAGCCGCTGGAGTTGTTGTTGTGATCCCAACGATTGTCGGGTCACCAAGATCAAACCCAGCAGGCGCTTTCTTTTCGACGAAGTGGATATAGATAAAAGTGCCGGCAATCAGGACGACGACCGCCGCCACGATGCCTCGGACGATCAATTTGGCAATCTTCGGCACTATTGATTTCCTCCGTTATCCACCACACGACCTTTGGGCCGTTGAGCAGCCATTTTGTAGCCATACAAACCGAGGCCTGCGGCCCTCATGGAAGACTGTGGCAGCGAAAGCTAAGCACCGCTTGAGAATTACAAAACTATTCCCAGGTCGCTCACAGCTTCCCCCCAGCCCGAACTGATTCAAGGCGTCGACAGTACACACATGAGCACACGGCTACGGCAGAAAAAGGGCGAAGAGAGTGCACGCGTTCTCATTGTTGACGATGAGGACTCGATCCTCGACGTACTGCGGACGACCCTGAAATTCGTCGGCTACGAAGTCGAGACCGCAACCAACGGAATCGAGGCGATGAACAAGGCCCCCGCATTCGTTCCAGAGGTCGTGTTGTTGGACGTCATGCTGCCCGACACAACCGGCTTTGACCTCCTCAAGCGCATGCGCGCCAATGGCCTTGATGTACCAGTCCTGTTTTTGACTGCGCGCGATGCGGTTGAAGACAAGATCGAGGGCCTCTCACTTGGCGGCGACGACTACATCACAAAGCCCTTCTCGTTGGAAGAGGTCGTCGCACGTCTCGACGCCGTGTTACGACGCACGCGCCCTGCGCGTACTGAAGGTCCGCTCCGCTACGCCGACTTGGAACTCGATGAAGACACGCACCAAGTTGCGCGCGGCGGCGAGCGCGTCGACCTTTCACCGACGGAGTTCAAGCTGCTTCACTTCTTGTTGTTCAACTCCGAAAAGGTCATGTCGAAGTCACAAATTCTTGACTACGTGTGGCAATACGACTTCGGTGGCGATGCCAACGTCGTCGAGACTTACATCAGTTACCTACGCAAGAAGATTGACAAGGTGCAGCCAAAACTCCTTCACACTGTGCGAGGCTTCGGCTACGTCCTACGGCTTCCTACCAGTTGATCGAATGACACTGCGCGCGCGGCTCTTGCTCGCACTTGTTGTGTTGCTCGCGTTTGCAGTGGTCGTCACGAACGTCGCTGCCGTCACCGCGCTGCGGTCCTACATGCTTGCCCAAGTGGATGCACAGCTCAAAGAGCTGCCTCCCCCTGTCATGACACGCATCAGCCCGCAACCGGGAATCACGAATGACACTCGACCTGAGCGCGGCAACGGTGGTCCCCACGGCGGGCGCCTTGGTTTCAACGAGCTCTACATTCAGGTGCGCGATGCGGACGGCACTATCCAGTCCGAGTACGCGCCGCTGGTTCAGCACGACGACGAGCCGGCACCGCACATAGCGCAAGCCGCAATTCTTGCCCACGATGACGGCAAGCCGTTTACCGTCGGTGCCGAAGGTAAGGCGTCATACAAATACCGCGTGATCGTTGCAAACAGTTTGGGTGGCAACGGAACGGTTACGGTTGCAACTCCGTTGGCTTCAGTCGAAAAGACCGTGATGAAGTTGGTGAGTATCGACGTATCAGTGACCATCGTCGTAATGCTCGTTCTGATTCTTATCGGCTGGTTCGTAATCCGTTCCGATCTTCAACCACTCGAGCACATGGCGAATACCGCAGGTGCGATTGCCGCGGGCGACCTTTCACAACGCGTCGAGCGCGCCGATCACACGACGGAGGTAGGCCGCCTTGGCACGGCGCTCAACACCATGCTCGGCCAAATCGAGAGTTCGTTCGCGCAGCGCCGGGCGTCGGAAGACCGTCTACGCCGCTTCGCGGCCGACGCATCGCACGAGCTACGTACACCTATCACGTCAATACGCGGTTATGCAGAGCTGTATCGGGCCGGTGCGCTTGACGATCCCATCGAATTACAGCGCGTGATGAGCCGCATCGAGAGTGAATCGCAACGAATGGGTCTTCTTGTCGAGGACTTGTTGTTACTCGCGCGCCTGGATCAGGGCCGTCCGCTCGAGCAGAACAATGTCGATCTCATCGCGCTCGCGTCCGACGCCGTGAGCGACGCAAGGGTTACGAGTCCCGAACGCGACATCACACTTGACGCTCCCGATTCGCTGATCGTCAAAGGTGACGGCCCACGGCTGCATCAGGTAATCACAAACTTGTTGTCGAATGCGCTGCGGCATACACCTGACGGCACACCCGTGCATGTCGAACTCAGGACCGACGAATCATCAGCCGTGTTGCGAGTACGCGACGACGGGCCCGGGCTCCGCGCTGAAGAGACGTCCAAAGTGTTCGAACGCTTTTATCGCGTTGATGCCGGTCGTGCACGTACACACGGCGGCAGCGGTCTGGGTCTTGCAATCGTGCAATCACTCGTTGCTGCTCATGGCGGAACAACCGAAGTCGAATCGGTGCCGGGCGAAGGTGCCACGTTTATCGTCAGGTTGCCAACAGCGGAGCAAGGTGCATCTGTGGTCGCTCAGTGACCAGATGCACCTTGCTCGCCCGCTAGCTACGCCATTCTTTTGCGAGTACGCGAACAGGGTCGACGAGCAAGCTGAGAATAGGGATCTGCTCGAGCCTCATGTCATCGAAGTCGGGCTCGGTTTCGGTGACCGCGTCCACGAGTGCCGAGTAACGGCCCCGATAACCCGTAAGCACCTTGCGCGCCTCTTGTGCGCCGAGTCGCGGGGCGAACGTTACGTGTAACAGGACAATTCCAGTTACCCGCTGATCAACGGTCTCAGGAACAATGATGACTGATCGGCCGTCGCGCTCGCCCCGGCCCACCGTAACGATCCGTTCGTAAGCAGCACGATGCTTTGTACCCGTGAGACGGGGATCGGAGTCGGCGCGAGAAGCGATGTCTTTCGCGACACCACCCTTGTCAACGACACGCACCGTCGCAGTGCGTGCAGCAACATCACCATCGATTTCGTAGCGCGTGTAACCAATAACGTCGGTGACCGCGGGAGCAAGTGCTGCAAGCAGGCGCATCGAACGGTAGCTGAGCCGTTCGCGTTTGGTGCCAGTGCCGATGACGGCGTCGACAAGTGCGTTGTCCGAATAGCTCTCCT
>JBBSGY010000166.1:0-6005 GCA_038253645.1 Acidimicrobiales bacterium | reverse complement strand
CATTGTCGTAGGCCTGGGTGGCCCCGTCTTGGGTTTTGGTGATGTTGTTCGCGTTGTCGTAGGTGAGGTTCGAGCTGTTCACGGACGTGAGCCGGCTGTTTTGGTCGTAGCCGTAGCTCTCGGCCGGCTGAGTCAGTGCTCCCGTCGATGCCGATGACGTGAGCTGTCCTGATCCGTTTCGTGTGTACGAGATATTGGCTGCGGAACCTTTTGCGATCGAGAGCGCGTTCAGTTGGTTCGCGTTGTCGAAGGTCGCGGCATTGGCAACACCGTTTGCTGACAGCGTTGAGGTCTGGTTGTTGTTCGGGTCATAGGTGAACCTGTTGATGTGTCCAAGCCAGTCGGTCACAGCAGTGAACCTGTTTGCGCCGTCGTAGGTTCTCGTGACGGTATTACTGCCCGGGTAGCCGATGCTCGTCAGGTTGCTTGCGTTGTCGTATCCGTAAGCGGTTGCAACACCCGCGCCGTTGGTCTGGTTCGTGAGCCGTCCGAGACTGTCCCAAGCCGTTGTGGTCGTGCCCGTGCCGTCGGTCATCGAGGTTCTCTGACCCTTGGCGTCATAGATGTAGCTCACAGCCGGTGTGGAATCCGAATAACCGACATTGGTCAGGCGGTTTGCTGCGTCATAGGAATACGTCGTGCAGCTCGTTGGAGTTGTGACACACGTGCCACCGGGGTCGACCTTGTTGGTCATGTTGCCGGCGGGGTCATAACCATAACTCGTTGTTCTGTTCAGGGAATCTGTGGCCGAGGTGAGCCTTGCCAGCTGGTCGTAGGCGTAGTTGGTTGTGTGGCCATTGCCGTCTGTTTGAGCCTTGAGTGTTCCGTCAGGCCAGTAGCCGGTCGACTGAGTTGTGTTGTCGGGCTTGGTTGTTGTCGTGGGTTCGTTCGCGGCGTCATACGAATAGCTCGTCGTGCGGCCGTTGCCATCCGCCGTAGCGGTCTGGTTTCCGTTCGCGTCATAAGTGGACGTTGTTCGGTGAGCCGTGGGGTTCGACGACGTCCAGAGCGGGTCCTTCGTTGCGGTGATGCGTCCGAAGTTGTCGTGGTCATAGGTGGTCGTGAACTGCGATTGCGTGCCACCTGGGACGTTGCCCTTGGGGTCGACCTTCGTGAGCAGCCATCCGTCTGTGTTGTAGGTAAATGTGGCTTTGTCACCAACCGCGTCGACTGACAATGTGGCGTTTCCGTTGCTGTCATAGGTGACGCTCGTAGCATGACCGTTCGGGTCGGTGACCTTGGTGACGTCCCCGGGGTGAGAGCTGTCACCGTAGGTGTAGGTCGTTGTGATCTGCGATCCGTTGAGCGGCGTAGCCGTGGTCTGCAGGTTGCCGGCGCTGTCGTAGGTCATCGTCGTCGTGACGCCGTTCGCGTCGGTTTTCGTCAATGCTTCGTTGAGTGAATTGTAAGTCGCAGAAGTTGTGTGCCCAAGCGCGTCTGTCGATGATGTCCGATTGCCGTTCGCGTCATAGACTCCGGTCGAGGTGTGATTGTCGGGATCCGTCACAGACGTGATGCCGACAGTGTTGGGGTCATATGAATACGACCATGTCGCTGCTTGAGCCGTTCCGTATCCGGCGGTGTGATTGATTCGCACACCGAATTGATACGTGTCGAGGCTGAGATTGGCCTTCGGGTCGGTGATCTTCGTCGCGTTCGGGACGCTCGTGTAGTCAAGCGTTGTGGTGCGGCCGAGCTGATCGGTCTGGCTCGTCACACGGCCCTGAGGGTCATAGACGTTGGTGACAACAGGCGACGGTGACGTCGTCGTGTCGCCATAGAACTTCGGCTCGCGCATTGTGAGCATCTGGTGGCTTGCGTTATAAGTGAATTGCCAGTGACCACTGCCGACGTCGATTACGTCAGTGAGGTTGCCCGATCCGTCATAGCTGAAGCTCTCGGTTCTGGCGTTTGGATCGGTCACTCCCGTGATGTGGGATCCCGTGTACGTGAAGGTGAGCGTCCTGCCCGCAGGATCGGTGGCCTGCAGTGTTGTCGAGTTCGGCCGGGTGACGTTCGTCACATATCCGTTGAGATCCTTTTCCGATGTCAGGTTTCCCGATGAATCGAAGGTGAAGGTCTCTTTTGCTCGCCGTGTGAATGTAAACGTTCCGTCGGCGTTCTTGACGAGAGTTGCCTGCACGCGTGGCGGTGCTGTGTATGTGCCCGAGCCACTGTCGGTGAAAGTGACCTGACTTGCGCATTCTTGATTGACGGTGACCGTTGCTCCGCTGATCGAAAGCGACACGCCATAGTCGAACGACCAGCCAAAGCCGAATGCACCGTCAGTAGACGCTGTAAGGGAGTTGTATGTGCGCGCAAGAGAGAGCGGGATGCCGCGTCCGGGAACATTGATGTCCGGCCAGGTATGAGAGAAGTTTCCCGTGCCTGTGTCGATTGGTTTACCGACATAGCCTTGGGAATCCTTCAGCTGGTTGGCCGACTTGTTGCAACCGCCCAAAATCTGACCGGCTGTGACGTCCCCGCCGTTCAGACCGGCACCCGGTATCGAGCCTGCATTGATCTGAACTGAGCCGTTGCCCGTATTGCCACCTGTTGTCGTTGTGCCGTTTGCTGCGGTTCCGTAGTAGCTCGAACCTCCTCCACCACCGCCTGCACTTCCACCGAAGCTGTCGCCGCCTCCACCGTAGTAACCGCCGCCGCCGTAGTAACCGCCACCTCCGGCTCCTGAGCCATATCCACCAGAACCGCCACGACCCGCTACTCCGTCACTTGCGAAGTCACCGCCGTTTACTCCTCCACCGGTCTGAGTTCCCCCTCCGCCTCCGGCGCACTGGCCCGCGCCGTGTCCTCCGCCGTCTCCGCTGAGCCCACCGCCGTTACCGCCGCTTGCCTGACCATCGGCGGATGCGCCGCCTCCACCACCGGCGACTATTGCGCGGTCACTGAACAATGTTCCTGCGACTCTCATGTCAGACCCACCGCCGCCGCCTCGCCCGAAGCCGCCGGCTGAGCCCCAGAATGCCGATACGCCGCCGCCGTTGAAGCCCGCAGTTGTATCGGTGCCCTGACCGCCAGGAAACACGCTGACGATTTGTCCCGGTGTGACAGCGACAAGACCTTGAGCTGCACCACCGCCCGATTGCCAACCGCCGCCACCTTTTGCAATGACTCCGATTTGCGTTGTGCCTTCGGCTACTCGGTAGTACTGACGTGTTCCGGTCAGTTGATACGTGCTCTGGTTGTTTACCGCTCCGCTCGGCGTGATCTTTTGCGGAGGTGTCGTTATGAGCACTGTTCCGTCGCCGAGGTTGGTGCCCGCAACAAGACTTGAGTCTGTCGCGGACGCTGCGACATAGCTCGACCCACCACCGGCTCCGGAGTTCGAACCACCGGAGCTGTCGCCTTGACCGGCAGTGCCGCCGTAGTAACCGCCGCCACCGGCTCCGCCGCCGCCACAACAACCCATATTTCCGCCGACGCCGAGCGCGCCACCTCCGGTTTGAGTTCCACCAGTTCCAGCGAGTCGCCCGCGATCTCCCGGACCGCCGTCTCCTCCGGTTGCACCTCCACCAACGCCGCCTTGCCCATAAAGCGAGTTGGAGTTGTCTGCTGCGCCGCCACCACCTGCGCCGACGATGACTCGATCTGTCAGCGACCCACCGCCGATGCGGACGTCCGACGCACCGCCCCACCACCGCCGCCGCTGAAGACCTGCTGGTATCCGCCGCCGTTGTACCCCGCTGCTCCTGAGTCTCCACCAAGGCCACCGACATAGATCGAAAGCGTCTGACCCGGCGTGACCGAAAACACTCCATGTGCCCAGCCGCCGAGGCCGCCCATTTCACGACCACCTTTTGCGCCTTGTGCGTCGATGCCGACCGACGTCACGCCGGCTGGCACAGTCCATGTCTGGACACTGCCGGTGTAGTTGAACGCTTGAGTCGATGCTGACGCCAGCTTTGCAGTGAGAGTAATCGCCGCGACCGGCAGCACTGCAGCCGCAAGCACCAACGAGACCCCAGAAGTTGTAATGCGTCGTAGTTGTTTGCGCACGTTTCTCAAGCCCCCGTATATGTGATGTTCGCCGGTCCGTCACCGGTTCCGCTTTGTGTCTGCACGACTGTTCCGTTGACGAGGACCTGCAAAGTCCAGTTGGCGTTTGTTCCTCCACAGGTGTCGTATTGGTTGACACCGATCGCGTAGGTGCCTGGTGGTGGAACGCTCGCCCACGACGCTCGTTCCTGGCCGCCGGTCGATGAGTTGTTGACGTTGCAGATGCCCTGGTCACCGCCATACTGGCCGCCCGTAGCAGACGGTCCGGAGCTTCCGTAGTAGGTGACGTTCTGATTCGGCTCAGTTACATAGAGGTCCATGTCGACACCGTTGTCCCAGGTGAGTGAGAACTGCAGTGCCGGTGGCGGTCCTACGTTTATCTGTCTTGTCGTCGTTGCGGTTCCGCCGCGGCTGTCTGTGACGGTGAGGGTAACAGTCGGTGTTCCCGCTGCGCTGAATGTGTGCGAGACCTTCTGGCCGGTTGCCGTTGTGGTATCACCGAAGTTCCAGGCGTAGTTGGTGATCGTTCCGGTGTCTGCAGATGACGCACTGGCATCAAAGTTGACCTTGAGCGGTGCGGGGCCAGATGTCGTGTTGGTCGTGAAGCTCGCTGTTGGTGGGTTGTAAGTCGTGACGGTTCTCGTCGTTGTCCCGGTCGTTGCGTTGCTTGCCGTGACGGTCAAGGTGATCGTGAACGTGTTCTTGGTTGTATAGGTATGGGTGGCAGTCACTCCGGATGCTGTTCCCGTGTCACCGAAGTTCCATGAGTAACCCGTGATCGTTGTTCCGGCTGCCGGCGTGGATCCTGATCCGTTGACGCTGACCGTGAGCGGGGTGTCGCCTGTTGACGGGGTGACAGTGAAGCTCGCCGTTGGTGGTGTGGCGTTGATAGTCGCCGGCTTGAATGCAACCAGGTTCGCTGCGTAGGGAACGGCTGATCCCGTTGTCTGGGTCGAAGACACGGAGCCGGCTGTGGACAGGACCTTGTCCTGAATCGCAACGTCTTTGTTGTTGAGCGAGTTTCTTTGTGTGAAGCCGGTGCCCGCGGTGATCGTGGTGGGCCCGTTGGGGGTAACGACCCCACCGAAGATCAGGTCGTTGTTGGTTGTGGTCGTTGCTGAGTTACTTGTGACACCGTTTGTTGCAGTAGTTCCTGTAGAGGCCCAATTGGTCGACGTCACATCGATCGGGTTTGTTGTTGCTATGCCTGAATACTCAGAAGCAATGATCCGCCTATAGGTAGAAGAGGCGCCGAAGGTTGCGGTGACGGTGTTACTTGCGCCGCCGATGATGTTGGTTGCATAACAGGTGCCGAGATACTGGTGGTTAGTGGTGTTGTGGGCAATCGCGGTATTCGTGAAAGTGTCGCCTTTGGTGTCCGAGCAGGTAAACGTGCTGGTGGCGTGGTCATCGAATGAGACCAGCGAGATAATCGCGTTGCCGGCCGTGTTGGAGGACGAGAACGGGGCTGCGATCGTGGTGCCGGTGAGGTTGTTCGTAGCGCCGTTCGATTGCACGTAGGCAGGAGTCGTTGTTCCGCCGCCGCCACCTGTAGTGGCGGGCTTGAAGGCCACCATGTTTGCAACATATGGGTTGGCCGATCCGAATGTCTGGGTCGATGCAATCGAGCCTGCAGTAGGCTGGACCTGGTCCTGAATTGCGATGTCTTTGTTGTTGAGCGAATTTCGTTGCGTAAAGCCCGTTCCCGGAGTGATCGCCGTAGAGCCCACCGGGTCCATGACTCCACCGAAGATCAGATCTCCTGCTGTCGTCGTCGTAGCGCTCGAAGACGTCACGCCATTTATCGAACTCGTTCCCGTCGAGCTCCAATTCGTTGCAGTTACGTCCACCGCGTTGGTAGTTGCGATGCCCGAGTACTCGGCGGCGATTATCCGCCTGTAGGTGGAAGAAGCCCCGAAAGTTGCAGTGACCGTGTTGGAGGCTCCTCCGGCAATGTTCGTGGCGTAACAGACGCCGAGGTACTGGTG
>JBBSGY010000165.1:0-6017 GCA_038253645.1 Acidimicrobiales bacterium | reverse complement strand
TCGTCACTCGCTCGATCTACGTACCCAGCCGGCGCGCACTTTCCCACTCGAGGCCACGGCATTCGGTCAGCTTCGAGCCGGCGCCCATGGCACATTCACGGTGAACTGGGGCGACGGAAAGACGAACACATACAGCACAGCTGGTGCGCCGTGGCCGCACAGCAACATCAGCCATTCGTGGGAGAACAGAGGCTCCTACGACATCAATGTGACCGGAAACTGGAGCCTTGACTGGAGTCTCGGTGGCTATTCAGGCGTAATTACAGGCCTTCAGACGACCGGCAGCATCACTGGCTGGTCTGTTATCGAAGCACAAGCCGTTATTGTTCACTGATCGTTGCGGCGAGCTCCACGGAGATGGACGGCCTACCTTCGATGAGCACCAGCTCTTCGATTGTGCCGGCTTCTTTCAGGTCGTCTTGTGCCTGAAGCAGTCGTTGGATGTTGGCGGCAGTGTCGATGACCGTTGCACTTGCAACCGCGGTTCGCACCGAGACCTTTGCTTCTGACTTCGCACGGCGCACCTCGCTGAGTGTGGCGGCGACAGCAGTGAGAACGCTGTCATCACGTGTCGACACGGACAGTTCTGCGGTCTGCGGCCATGACGCGCGGTGAACCGACCCTTCGTGCCACCACGACCACACCTCTTCGGTCGAGAATGGTAGGAACGGCGCAAACAAGCGCTGGGTGGTGTCGAGCGTGGCGCGCAATGTTGCGTTCGCAGACACAGCGGCATCGTCGCCTTGCGCGCCATAGGCACGCCCTTTGACCAGTTCCAGATAGTCGTCACAAAACGACCAGAAGAACTGCTCGATTCGCTCCAATGCGCGGGTGTAGTCGTATGCCTCGAATGCGGCGGTTGCGTCTTCGACGACGCCCGCGAGGCGCGCGAGTAACGCGATGTCGACAGGATATGTCGCTACGGCACCTTCCGCAGGTTTCGGAAAGGAGAGCACAAACTTGCTTGCATTGAGCAGTTTGATGGAAAGACGGCGGCCCACCTTGACTTGGTTGATCTCGAAAGTTGTGTCGACACCAAGACGCGCGCTCGCCGCCCAGTATCGGAAGGAGTCAGTGCCGAACTCTTCGAGAAGAGCCATCGGCGTGACGACGTTGCCTTTCGACTTCGACATTTTCTTACGGTCGTTGTCGACGACCCACCCGGAAATTGTCGCGTTCTTCCATGGAAGAACGCCGCCTTCATATTGCGCCCGAACAACAGTGTAGAAGAGCCATGTGCGGATGATCTCGTGTGCCTGCGGACGAACGTTCATTGGATAGGTGCGGTTGTGCAGGTCTTCGTCTTCGGCCCAACCGGTTGCAATCTGTGGCGTGAGTGACGAAGTCATCCATGTGTCGAAGATGTCCGGATCGCCGGCAAACCCGTTTGGTTTGTTGCGCTGCTCTTCGGTGAAACCCTCCGGAACATCGGTAAAAGGGTCGATCGGGAGGCGCGACTCATCGGGAACCAGAATGTTGTCGTACTGAACTTCGCCGTCAGCATCGATTTGATACCAAACGGGAATGCCGACGCCCGAGTAACGCTGGCGGCTGATCAACCAATCGCTGTTGAGCCCGTTGACCCAATCTTCGAAACGCACGCGCATGTACGGAGGCATCCAGTTGAGCTCTTGGCCACGCTCGAGAAGGATGCCGGCGATGTCACGAATCTTGATGAACCACTGGCGGCTGCCGACGATTTCAAGTGGCTTATCGCCCTTCTCGTAGAACTTGACCGGGTGAGTGATTTTGCGAATATCGCCGATGAGTTCCCCTGACTCGCGGAGTAATTCGACGATCTTGTCCTGCGCGGGCTTTGCTTTCAGACCCTCCAACTGCTTGTAAGCACCGTTTGCCCGCACGGGATCGACGCACGGAATCTCTGACCAATCGAGCGGACCGAGGCGGCCATTGCGCTGAATGATCGTGCGCGCCGGCCAGTTGAATGTGCGCCACCACAACACGTCTGTCATGTCACCAAACGTGCAAACCATGACCGCGCCCGAGCCTTTTTCAGGATCTGCGAGGTGATGCGATTGCACGGAAACCTTTGCACCGAAAAGCGCCGTGGTGACTTCTTTGCCGTGCAAATGCACGTAACGCTTGTCGTCGGGATGAACCGCAACACCGACGCAGGCCGCCAAGAGCTCGGGGCGCGTCGTGTCGATCGGGACGATCTCATCGCTCGGTCCGGCTTTGCCGGCAGGGGAATAGGTAAACGCCAAGCGGTGATACGCGGCGGGAACTTCGCGGTCCTCCATTTCAGCCTGCGCTACTGCGGTTTGAAAGTCGACGTCCCACATGGTGGGCGCGTCGGCAATATATGCCTCACCGCGTTTGAGGTTGCGGAGAAACGCACGTTGTGACGCACGTTGTGCGCGCTTGTCGATCGAGCTGTAAGTGAACGTCCAGTCAACCGAAAGTGCAAGACGACGGAACAAGGCTTCGAAAAACACTTCATCTTGCGCGACCTGGTGCAAGCAGAGCTCGACGAAGTTTCCGCGGGCCAGAGCAATTGGCTTGCGCTCACCTTTCTTTGTCACCGGCTCGGGAAACTCGAAGTCGGGGTCGTATGGAAGTGCGGGATCGCAGCTGACGCCATAAACATTTTGCACACGGCGTTCGGTCGGCAGACCGTTGTCGTCCCAACCCATCGGGTAGAAGACCTCTTTGCCTCGCATACGCCAGAAACGGGCCTGAATATCGGTTTGCGTGTAGCTCCACGCCGAGCCGAGGTGCAGGGAGCCACTTACCGTCGGGGGAGGGGTGTCGATGGAGTAGATCTGGTCACGCGTCTTGGTGCGATCGAATTTGTAGGTGCCGTCGGTCTCCCAACGCTGCTCCCACTTTTCCTCGATGCCTTCCAGGCTGGGCCGTTCTGGAATCGAGCCGGCCGGTATGTTCTCGCTCATGATGAGGAACGAGGTTACAGTCCCAAACACCGGCGAAGCAGCACGGGATGGCCGAGTCGGCTTACTGTGATGGCCATGCGCGGGGTAGGTCGGATCAACAGGGATAGTCCAAGAGTGCGCTTGGCCCTCGTAATCACGGCGGCGGATGCTGCCCAGGTCGTAGGCATTGCGATCGTGACTGTGATCGGCGTGCTTTCAGGTCACTACACACGCGTGCTGTTCTTCGTTGCGTCTGTGTTGGGTTACGTGCTCTATCTTGCAACCGGATTGCGTGGTCTTGCGCAGGTTGTCGATGAAGAGTGGCTGGGTGCCGCGCGCAAGGCACTTGCGCTCGCCCCACCGGTCGCGATCGCGATTTGGCTCCCACTCAACTATCGCGTGCCATTTCTCGAGTGGACACCGCTGTTGTTTCCATACATGTTTGTGCTCGGAACGGTTGAGTATCTACGGCGTCGCCGCAAGCCGACACCTGGCGATCGCTTCCGTTAGGAATAGAGCCTTTGTAGTAACAAGGCTTGTGCAAGAAGGATGCTTTCGAGTTCTGTCGGGTCGACACTTTCGTTTGATCCGTGAATTCGCGATTTTGCCGTGTCGTGCGTTCCCCAGAGAATCATCGGCGCATCCGGTGAAATCGATTGCAGAGTATTGACGAGCGGCACTGCGCCACCAGAACCGATGGCTTCGGCCTCGACTCCATATGCGTCGCGTAGAGCGTCAAGAGCGAGTCCGTATGCAGATGACTTGAATGGAAGATCGAGTTTGATTTCGCCAAATTCGATCCGCGCGCCCCAGGGGACGTTGTGTTCGATGTGTTCGCGCAATACGTCGAATTCTGTTTGTGGATCGGCGTCAGGAGCAATACGCATTGAGATCATTGCGCGCGTTTCGTGAAGTAGAACGGTCGATGCACCTGCAACGGTTGGTATGTCGATGCCGGTGACCGTGATCGAAGGTCTTGACCACAGTCGAGAAGCGAGCGGACCGGTGCCGATAGTGTCGACACCGTCGAGAATGTCAGCGTTTTTGCGAAACTCGTCTTCGTCGAGATCGCCGTCCCATTCGAAACTGTGTAGACCCGCTACCGCAATGTCGCCTTTGTCGTCGTGGAAAGTCGCAATTAGTCGCGACAGCGCGATGACAGCGTCGGGTGCCGCACCGCCGAATACACCGGAGTGAACAGGATGGTCGAGCGTGCGAACAGTGAGTGGAAATTGCACTACACCCCGAAGCGCAGTCGTAACCGCCGGGTGGCCCGGGCGCGGGTTGCCCATGTCGGCGACCAGCGCAACATCGCAGCGCGCGAGTTCCGGATTCGCTTCGAGAAACACGTCGAGGTAACTAATGGACTCCTCGGAGCCTTCGATGATGACCCGCAGGTTTACCGGAGGTTGTCCTTCAAAAAGCTGCAGCAGGCCTGCGTGGATGACGATGCCGGCCTTGTCGTCTGAGATGCCGCGTCCGTAGATACGTCCGTCATCTTTGCGGGTCGGGGTCCACGGGTCAGAGTCCCAACCTTGCGAATCGGGGGCCGGTTGAACGTCGTAGTGCGCGTAGAGAAGAACGGTCGGCGCGCCTTTCGGGCCCTCGACTTCTGCGTAGACCGCAGGATTGTCGCCGGGAATTTCGAGCAAGCGCGCATTCGTTGCGCCGCTGCGCTTGAACAGGTCAACCGTCGCGTCAGCCATCTCGACCATCGATGATTTGTAAGCCGGGTCGACGGAGATTGACGGGATCTTGGCCAACGCAATCAACTCGTCCAACAGTGACGGCATGAGTGCGGCGACTCTGTCTTTCATTGTTCCTCCATTGGAAAGTCGGAACCTTGCTCACTCCACTCGCGCCTGCGTAGTTCGTGCAATGCAACTGCAGCGGACACGGCGACGTTCAGCGACGCGACTTTGCCGGGCTGCGGTATGTAAACGGTCGCGTCGCTTGCTGCGATTATCGAGGCGGGCAGTCCGTGAGCCTCGTTTCCGAGGATCAGACACACAGGGCTCGAAAGTTTCGCTTCGTGCAATGGCACCGCGTCTGCGGTCAATTCCAGGGCTACGGGCGAATAGCCGTCTTTACGAACTTGCGCGATGTCTTCGATCCGAACGATTTCGAGATGCTTGTCAGTGCCCATTGCCATCTTCTGCACGCTTGCTTCGCGCACCTCTGGAGTGGCCCCATACAGATAGAGCGTGTCGACGCCGAAAACCGCTGCGCTGCGGATGATGCTGCCCGTGTTGAACGGGTTGGAAAGCGCACAGAGCATGAGGGCAACGCTCTCCTCGGTGCGCCGGCGCCAACTGCGATTGAGGCGCTTGATGTCGGTTGGTCCGAGTGGCTTACTCACGGTGACTCAGCCTAAGCGGTTGCACATCGATTGAGACTCCTGTATCCCGGGACGCATGTCGATTTTCGAGAACTTGTTCGGGATGTTCCTGGAGCTTGAAATTATCTTGACGCAGGCCGACCAGGCATACGGGAATGGCGACTACGAACAGGCGGCCTTCTGGACGAGTTACGCGGTCGCCTATTCGCAAGGCGCGGTATGTCGAAAGCGGTGCCGATTGAGCTTGGTATTTCCGCACTTGTCAGCGAGCAACGCGACACCGCAATCGCAGCTCGAGTTCGTTACCGGCTGCATTGTGGCGGAAATCAACAGCGCCGACGATCGAATCATTGCCCGGCATTGCCTGGAAGCGTGCAACTGATCCCACCGAACGTCTGCGTCTTTGGAGGCAATCTTCTGGTTATGTCGACACAATGCGTTACAAGTTCCACGCCGCGCGAGTTGGCGGCGCAGCCAAGCTCTCACACATTGCCACCAGAAAATGTTGCCAGTCGACAACTTCGGTTACCGGCCTGAGCGGCAGCGGTCTATAGCCCGTTAAATCTTCGACACTGGGTAGCTCTCTTATTAGTTCCCCGACCACCAGGTCAAACACTTTCACCGGTGACAGTTTGTTGCGATCATGAGCCGGGATGATCTCGTAGCCGGCGTGCGCGTTGAGTATGTCGGTCACTGAGACGTAAATAACCCTCAAACCGTAAACCGATGCGCGCCAAAACAGACGAGGTAACAATCTCGCCTTACAACTGACGTGAATTGTCAAGCAG
>JBBSGY010000164.1:0-6051 GCA_038253645.1 Acidimicrobiales bacterium | reverse complement strand
CCGGTAGGAAGCCTAGATCCAGCCGAGTTCGGAGAATTGCGGGAAGCCGCCGTGCCAAACGCCCCACACGATGAGGAGGGCGACGTTGAACCCGTAAGCGATCAAAGCGTCCTGGGCGAGACCCGTCTTACGACGCAGGCTCAGACCCAGGATGATCAAAGCAATAACGAACGCAAGTGGAACCACGCCGCCTTCAATCGCGGTAGTCGTGGCAGCGAACCCATAAACGAGGGCGGCGCAGGCACGAGGAACCGTGATTGCAGGGGCAGAAAAACCCGCCGTGATCAGCACGCCGGCGATGAGTCCGAAACCGCCGAACCAAAAGATGTGACCGGCCACCTCGTCCCAGTAGTGCGTGGTCGTAAGCACGGCCCCGATCGGGTGTTGGTTATCAATTGAGTTCGCCGACAGGTGCATACCGTGGCCTTCGACGTAAACGATCGACGCAAATGCGAATGCCCCCCATCGGCGCGTCGAGACGCCCGGCACTGCAAGGAGAAGCCAAGCACCCAGCCCGACCACTGCAAATGGCGTGATTATGTCTATATAGTCCGCGTATCGCGTGCCACGAAACACGTCCCCGAGTGGCCCAAATGCAGGGCCGGCGTGATGACAGAGCGACGTCACGACAGCGAAAATCGCCCAGCGTTTGCCGATCACTTTGATGTTTGCAGGCATGATGAATTCCACTCTCGCACACGATTGAGGATGATTGCCATGCCCGTAGTGCGTTGCGCTGAACCTTCTGACTTCCTTGAAATTCTGGGGTATGCACATCGATTGTGGGCCGACATGGACTTGCCGGTAGCCGGCTGCGAATGGGAATCGAATGCGGAACAATTTTTCGCAAAATCGCTAGTCGATGGCACACTCAATGCATTCGTTGCGGACCATCCCTGAGAAAGCGCGCTCATCGAGGACACCCGCTACACCAACCTTTGGCTCTGGAGATAGCTCAATCCGTCGCAAGGCGGGCAAAGAGAAGCGAATCTCGCCACTCACCTTGAATTCGTTTGTAATCGCGCAACCGACCTTCAAGGCTAAATCCCAGCTTTTCAAGTACGCGTTGTGATGCCCGGTTCTCCGGGTGAGATGTCGCCGCGATGCGGTGCAGACCAAGTTCTTCGAAACCAAATCGAACCACGGCGCCCACACCTTCAGTTGCAATCCCCGATCCGCGATGAGACGCACCGAGCATGTAGGTGATCTCTCCGCGCGCGTACGGTTCCGACTCGATCAAAAGCCCGCACTTTCCTACGAGTTCTGCCCCACGGGTAAGCGCAAGCTGATACTTCGACCGACCCGGCGCGCGTACCGAGACGTTGTCGAGCTGCAGGTGCACGATGTACTCGTCGAGCGTCGTCGGAGGGCTCCAGGCATAGAGCCGCTTGATCTCCTCGTCGCGATAAATGCTGAGGATGTACTGCACGTCTGAAACGGCCAGGTCGCGGATAATGAGCCGCTCCGTCTTGATTTCCACCGGGTACATGCGGACTCGACCCTATTGCGGTCCCGGGCTTTTCAAGCACCCGCTAACCTCAGCCCTGCGGTCGGATAGCTCAGTTGGTAGAGCGCGCGCCTGAAAAGCGCGAGGTCGCCGGATCGACGCCGGCTCCGACCACTTTCCCGCTTCTGGCGGATCCCTGCACCAGCGCCCTGAAGAGGGCTGCTTGGCCCTCAGGTTCGCCGCTCCTGGACCGACCGAGAGATGGTGACAGCCACCTTCCTGGACCGCCCTGCTCCGCCTACGGTGGCGGAAGAACCGGAACCGGCCTGCCCCACGTCCGCCGAGAACCACCTCATCGGGCTGCAGTCAATCTACTCGACGGCTGACGCGATCATGCAAATTTTCCTCAGCCTCTATCTCTTCAAACTGGGCGGTGTTGCTTCGCTCGCGATCTTCTATTGCGTTCGGTATACGGCCCTCACTGCCGGTTTCGTGGCCGTCGGAAAGTTGTTCAACCTTTTTTCCACGCGCCAATTCATGCGCGCGGGGCTCCTCTGCACAGCTGCTGTGTACGCATTGCTGATTGCCATGGGGCATTCCGCCGCGCACTGGATTCCACTGCTCGGGGTGCTTTCGGGATTCGGCGTTGGCATCTATTGGCCAGGAGTAAACGTTACGGAGTACGTCGTAACTCACAACAAGACGCGCAACTTGTACTTCGGCAAGCTCGCGTTCCTCACCAATGTCGCAGGTGCGGTCGGACCGTTACTGGCTGGTGGAATTTTCACTGCGATGTCAATGACCGGCACAAAAAACAGTTCTTATTACGTACTTTTTGGCGTATTAATCGCGTTGTTACTCTACGCCTGGTTTCACGCCGGGTCGAGTGGCGAATGGCGCGGCATGGACTACTCGGTGCATTCGTCTTTGCGGCGGCCCACACGGGAATGGTCGCTGGTGGCCGGCCAACGCTTCTTCGCTGGTTTGTGGCGAACGACGCTCGGCGTATTCTCCCCGATTCTCTTGTTCGAGACACTTGGTCGCGAATTGAACGTAAGTCTGTTCGCGACAGCTACAACGGTGCTCACCGCGGCATTTGCAGTCGGGGCCGGACATTTATTGCACCGTTGGCATCGCACGTACCTAATCGGTGTGCTGTCAGCTCCGTTCGGACTCCTTGCCTTTGCATCGAACCACAGCTGGCTAGGGCTGACCGCCTACCTCTTGCTGGTCAACGCCTTCGACGTGTTTGCCGTCAATTCCGCATGCAAAGCAGGCTGGCGGGCCGTCGACCGAACCGGGCTCAGCTGGCAACGGTCTTACCACCTGGTCGTGGAAATGGAGTTTTGGTTGAACGCCGGCCGAGTCACGGGCTTTCTTATCGTCTTGGGCCTGATGTGGGCTCAGAGTGATCTCGACGCTGTGCGCAGCGGAATCATCGTCATGGCACCCCTCGCGCTCATCGCAGGCTTGTTTCTGGCTCGTCTCGAAAGAAAAAGTCCTGACGAAATACCCACGACCGTGTCAGGCTGAGTACATGCTCCAGTTCTTTGTTACTGCGTACGACGGCACCGATGAAGAGGCGCCTCAGCGCCGCCACGCCGCAAAGGAAGCCCACGTAAGGCTGGGCCACGAGATGATTCGCAGTGGAAACATCTTGTTCTCCACCGCAATATTGAGTGATGACGAAGAGGTCATCGGCTCGATGAGAATCATGCAGTTCGAAACCCGTGCGCAACTCGAAGGGTGGCTCGAGTCGGAGCCGTACATGGTTGAAGGCGTTTGGAAAGATCTCCAGGTAAAAAGATGCCGCATGGGCCCTGCATTCGAGTGGGTCACACTCGAAACAGGCAGTGCAACTCTCGACGAGAGCTAACGGCTCGCGAGAGAATTAGGTGCGCGCATTTCGGCGAGCCCTAACGCAGATTGCCGGGTGCGATGAATGCGGCCCCATAGCGGTGGATTCCGCCGCTCCCTTGAAGTTTTAGCGACGCGGTTTTGGGGCCACGCCGTCGGCAACCGCGGCTTTTGCAACTGCTGCGGCGACCAGTGGAACAACATCTTTGTTGAACACGCCGGGAATAATGTATTCCGCCGATAATTCATTCTCGGGAACGCTGCTTGCAATGGCTTCTGCGGCTGCAAGCTTCATGTTCTCGGTCACCGTGGTCGCACCCGAGTCGAGCGCACCCCGGAAGATCGCCGGGTAACACAAAACGTTGTTGATCTGGTTCGGGTAGTCGCTACGACCGGTTGCATAAACAGCAGCGTTTCCGGCAGCTTCGAGTGGGGACACTTCAGGATCCGGGTTTGCAAGCGCAAACACAATGGGCTTTTCCGCCATTTTCTTGATGTCGGTACCATCGAGCAAGTTAGGGCCGCTGACACCGATAAACACGTCTGCGCCTTCAATGACCTCTTTCAAGGTGCCTTCGCGCTGTTGGGCATTGGTGTTTTGTGCCATCCATCCCTTGGATGCATCGAGTGCCTGACGGTTCTTGTGGATTGCGCCGCTGCGGTCGCAGGCAATGACGTCGGCAACATGTGCAGCTTGGAGAATTTTCGCGATCGCAACACCTGCCGCACCTGCGCCTGCGATAACCACCGTTATGTCTTCAATCTTTTTGCCGACAACCTTCAGCGCGTTACGCAGTGCTGCAAGCGCAACCACTGCCGTGCCGTGCTGGTCATCGTGGAAGACAGGAATATTCAAGCGTTCACGCAATCGCTCTTCGACTTCAAAACAACGCGGAGCGGCAATGTCTTCGAGATTGATACCGCCGAATACCGGCTCGAGACGCACGACAGCCTCGACGAGTTGGTCGATGCCAGGGTCACCATCTGCGTTCGGTGGGTCGATGCGAAGACAAATTGGAAACGCATCGATGCCGGCAAATTCCTTGAAAAGGAGCGCTTTGCCTTCCATAACCGGTAGCGCCGCTTCCGGACCGATGTTTCCAAGGCCGAGAACCGCGGTGCCGTCGGTGACGATCGCAACGGCATTGCCTTTGATCGTGTAACGGCGAGCCTCGTTCACATCTTCGGCGATGGCACGGCAAACACGGGCAACGCCAGGGGTGTAGGCCATCGAAAGGGTGTCGCGCGTCAGCGGGGAGATCTTCGAAATAACTTCGATCTTTCCGCCCGTGTGCAGCACGAGCGTCCGGTCTTTGGAAAAAATGACTCGCACGCCATCAGTGGCCTCAGCTGCAGCTTTGATGGCCTCAGCGTGGGCTGCGTCAGTCGCAAAGACGGTCACATCCCGCGTCATGACATCGTTCGTTGCGTCGACGATATCTACCGGGCCAAGCGTCCCTCCAGCATCACCAATAGCGGTTGCGAGCCGGGCAAACGAGCCGGCGACGTTGTCGAGTTCAACTTGCATTTGAACGGAATAAGCGGAATTGGGTGTTGTCATCGTCCTTGGGGATTTTTGGTGGTGGATGACGCGGCCCCCGCCGTCACCCGTGGATGGCGACGCTCGCGCTTGATTGGCAACAAATGGTGCCACAACTTTCCAGAGTAAACCGAGTCCAGATGAAAAGTCCGGCAAAATCGACACTGCGCGCTCCAGCCGGCGCATGAAACTAGAGCTGCGCTACCTCGTCCGAGGCGGCGGATCCCTGTCGAATGAACGAGATTGGAACGTTCGTAGGGTAACTACCCGTGAAACATGCATCACAGAATCCCGCACCTGGAGCGCCGATCGCCTCCTTCAAGTTCGAGAGCGACAAAAACCCCAAACTGTCGACTCCAATGTAGTTGCGCATTTCTTCGAGATCCAGATTCACAGCAAGAAGTTCAGCACGTGTGCCGGTTTCGACTCCGTAAAAACATGGCCACTTTATAGGCGGTGATGTCACCCGCAGGTGGACCTCGACCGCGCCCGCCGCTCGCAAGACGTTGACGAGTGCACGAGTCGTCGTGCCACGAACCACCGCGTCGTCAACAACAATCAAGCGGCGCCCTACAACGTGCTCCCGCAATGGATTGAAATCACGTAACTCAGTATGAGTACGTGGCTCACGTTCTGGAGCAATAAAAGTGCGCCCGATATATCGGCTCTTTACGAAACCTTGACCGAGGGGAATTCCGCTCTCGAACGCATATCCTTCTGCTGCGGCAAGCCCGGATTCGGGAACTCCCATGACCATTACCGGACGATCAAAGTGCCGGTCACTCGGCGGCAACGGCGATTGACCGGCGAGCAATTCACCCATTCGGCGCCGGGCGCCATACGTTTCACGGCCGTACAGTTGCGCATCTGAACGCGCCAGGGAAACGTGCTCCATCAAACACAACTTCGGTTCAACGCTCTCGGAAACAAAAGGACGTTCGCTACGAATGCCTGACTCTTCGACGATCACCATTTCGCCCGGTTCAATCTCACGCACGAAATGCGCACCAATTGCATCGAGGGCTGAACTTTCAGACGCAATCGCCCATCCATTATCTAGGCGACCAAGACAGAGTGGACGAAATCCGTTGGGATCACGAATCGCAATTGCATGGACGGTGTCGATCAGAACCAGTGAATAAGCGCCCTCGACACGAGGCAACACGTCTCGCAATGCTTCGACCAGAAACTCCGAGGAAGCGTTGTT
>JBBSGY010000163.1:0-6088 GCA_038253645.1 Acidimicrobiales bacterium | reverse complement strand
TTCTTATTCCGTATGTGCGAGGCGGAAAGATCGGCCTGTTCGGTGGTGCCGGTGTCGGAAAAACCGTTCTTATTCAGGAAATGATTTACCGCATCGCCGAAGAGCACAGCGGTGTGTCCGTGTTCGCCGGCGTCGGTGAGCGAACTCGTGAAGGTAACGACCTTTTCGGTGAAATGACAGAGTCCGGCGTTATCTCGAAGACTGCGCTTGTTTTCGGCCAGATGGACGAGCCGCCGGGCACCAGACTTCGCGTTGCGCTTGCCGCGCTTACCATGGCGGAGTACTTCCGTGACGAGATGAACCAAGACGTGTTGCTGTTCGTTGACAACATTTTCCGCTACACACAGGCGGGGTCGGAGGTTTCAACGCTGCTCGGTCGTATGCCGAGTGCCGTCGGTTACCAGCCGACGCTCGCTGACGAGATGGGTGAATTGCAAGAGCGAATTACGTCGACCCGTGGTCACTCGATTACGTCGCTCCAAGCCGTCTACGTTCCTGCCGACGACATCACCGACCCGGCACCGCACACGACGTTCGCTCACCTCGATGCAACGACGTTGTTGTCGCGTCAGATCGCGTCGCTCGGTATTTTCCCCGCCGTTGACCCGCTTGACTCGAAGTCCCGCATTCTCGACCCTGTTTACGTGGGCGACGAGCACTACGGCGTGGCACAGCGCGTGCTTCTCGTTCTTCAGCGTTACAAGGAGCTTCAAGACATCATCGCGATTCTCGGTGTCGATGAACTCGGTGAAGAAGACAAGCTCGTCGTCAGCCGTGCGCGAAAGATTCAGCGTTTTTTAGGCCAGCCGTTATATGTTGCAGAGAAATTCACCAACCAGCCGGGTGCAACCGTGCCGCTGAAAGAAACCGTCGAAGCATTCGCGGCAATCACAAACGGAGAGTTCGACAACACGCCGGAGCAGGCATTCTTTGGTACCGGCGGAATCGATGATGTTCAGGCGAAGGCTTCGAAGCTGGCAAGCGCGTAATGGTCACGAGCGGGGCCGGAGGCGGCGCGTATCAAACTGGGCTCGACGTTCACATTGTCACCCCCGATCGCGAGGTCTGGGCGGGCGAAGCGAGATTCGTAATCGCGCGGGCCGGCAATGGTGACGTCGGTGTGTTGCCGGGCCACGAACCAATGTTGTCAGTTCTGCGACCAGGCGATTACCGGGTCGAAACAGTAAGCGGCGAAGTATTGACGGGAAACATCGACTCCGGCTTCTTGAGTGTCGGGCGCACGCCGGCAGGACAAACCCGCGTCGACCTACTGGCAGAACACGTCAACTCGAGCGATGAGGCGACGGCTTAGCGTTTCACTCCTTGTGCCGCAGCCCGCTGAGACTGAAGTGCAAGGGTTGCGACGAGCACTCGGTGATCCGACGCTCGGCCGGTACGTTCCGCACATTACGCTTGTTCCCCCTGTCAATGTCAACGAGACCCGACTCGAAGACGCCTTGCGCTTGGTTCGTGAAGTTGCAGCGAAACACACATCGCTCCAGTTGATCATTGGGCCTCCTGGAACGTTTTTGCCCGAAAACCCCGTCACGTTTTTGAGAGTTGCGGGCGACCCATTAGAAGCGATGCAACGGCAGATGTCGGTCGATCCGTTCGAGCTCGAGCACACCCGGCCGTTCGTGCCGCATGTCACGATCGGCCGAAATGAAACTGACATCACGAGTTTGCTCAGCAGTTACATGAAAGACGTCGAGATCGATCGTATACATGTGATGCAGCGCGAAGACGACGGCAGCTGGTTTCCGATTGCCGACGTACCATTCGGCACGCCGATAATCGTCGGGCGTGGGGGAGTCGAGCTCGAGATGACGGTGTCGCGCCTTGCGGATCCGACGACCGTGCGACTGGTGGGCCGTCTTAAAAGCGACCTGGTGGTCACAGCGCGCCGTAGAGGAGAAACCATTGGTGTCGCGGTTGCAACCGTTGACGGAACTCATGCAAATCTCGACGCCCTTATTGTGGCTGCAAATCAGCGTCATCAAGGTATCGGTTCGCAACTGCTCGCTCACTTCATTCACGCGGCGCGCAGCTCGGGAATCCAAGAAATCATGACTGAGTGCACTAAAGCCGACGGCCTGTTCGAGGCACGTGGATTCAAACGCGTTTCGGGCGTGGAGCAACCTGTGCTTAAGCTCCCGATATGAAAGCAATCGTTTTATCCGGTGGTCCCCTGGCCGATGTTTCCGCCGAAGACATCCCGGAAGCGGACATCGTCATTGCCGCCGATTCGGGCTTGCGTCACGCAAAGGCGCTTGGGCTGAAAGTCGACCTGGTAATCGGCGACATGGACTCCGTGAGTCAAGACCTTCTGAACGCAGCTACCGACAGCGTCATCGAAGTTGATCCGAATCCGAATGCGAGCGACCTCGAGTTGGCCATCGACGCCGCGGTCAACCGTGGTGCTACCGACGTCACCATCGTGGATGGTGGCACCGGGCGTTTCGATCATGTGCTGGGCAATGTGTTCGTTCTGACGCGTCCAGAACTAGCACACATTCGCATGAGTGCGATTGTCGGCAAAGCTCGCGTTTATGTAGCGCGCGGTGAGTTCGAGATGAGTGGCATTCCCGGGCACATCTTTTCGCAGTACGCCGTGAACGGTCCCGTTACCGGAATCACGATCGAAGGAACCGACTGGGCCGGCTACTACGAGCGCCTGGAATCGGGTTCAACGCTGTGTCTTCATGATGTCTTTACCGAAGAGCCCGCAAAATTCACGTTCGAGACCGGCACATTGCTCTTCATTGTTCCGGGTGAATAGGTCAATTTACCCTTTGGTTTAGCGGCTAGAAGGCTTACTCTGGCGACATGTCTCTATCAGCAACGTTCGGCTGGATGGTTCTCACGGTTGGGGCAACGGTTACTGCGCTGGCAATCAGTCACTTGACCAGGCCCGCCGAGAGCCGTTCAACCCATCGGTCTACTCGTAATCGACTTCGCTGAAACTGGCGAGCTTGTCGAGCTTGTGGTGAGCCTCGACATTTCGCACAGTTCCAGACTTCGAGCGCATGACGAGCGAGTGAGTCGTCGCGAAGTTGCCCCCGTAGGTAACACCTTTCAGCAAGGTGCCGTGGGTAATTCCGGTCGTTGCAAAGAAGCAGTTGTCGCTCTTTACCAAGTCGTCTGTAGTGAGAATCATGTCGAGGTCGTAGCCGGCGCCTAAGGCGAGCTGACGTTCCTCTGCATTGCGCGCCCATAAGCGAGCATGCATTTCTCCGCCCGTGCACTTGATTGCAGCTGCGGTGATGACACCTTCAGGAGTTCCACCGATCCCGTAGAGCATGTCGGCGCCACCTGATGCCCAGACTGCTGAAAGTGCACCGGCGACATCACCATCTTGAATCAGGCGAATGCGTGCTCCGGTCTTGCGTATTTCCGCGATCAGATCGTGATGGCGCGGACGGTCGAGAATGACAACTGTTACGTCGTGCACACCCTCGTTTTTTGCTTTTGCGACTGCGCGCACGTTGTCAGCCGGTGGACGGTCAAGATCGACGACACCGACGGCATCCGGTCCGACAACGATTTTTTCCATGTAGACGCATGGACCCGGATTGAACATCGCGCCGCGTTCGGCCATTGCGATAACCGAAATCGCGTTTGAGCGGCCCTGAGCGACAAGGGTGGTGCCTTCAACGGGGTCAACGGCGATATCGGTTGCGGGTTCTTCGCCGGTACCGATCCGTTCTCCGTTGTAAAGCATCGGCGCCTCGTCTTTCTCGCCTTCACCGATAACCACGACGCCGTCCATTTGAACGGTGCTGAGTACCACTCGCATCGCGTCGACGGCGGCGCCGTCAGCACCCTCCTTGTCACCGCGCCCCTGCCAGCGGGCTGCTGCAAGGGCAGCTGCTTCTGTTACTCGAACCAGCTCGAGCGCGAGGTTGCGCTCCGGCGCCTGCTTCACCCGTTGTCTCATTTGCCCACCATCTCTCGAATCTTTCGACCACCGAATCTGTCTCGACGATCTATCACAATGATTCGGGACTATCACAATGATTCGGGAAATGGGGCGCCGAGAGACAGTAACGTCGCCATGGTGGGAACGCCCCGAGATCTTCCAGCCGAAGTCTGGATAAGCGGTCGGACTTTCGCAGATCTCCGTATTTCGCCCAATGGCAATACAATCTCGTTTCTTAGCCGTGCGTCTGGACGCTCTGAGCTGGCGATTGTGCCGATCATCGGGGGCGTAGAGCAAACGCTTCCCTTGAGCCCCGCACCGGTGAGTGCCGGTCATGATTGGATGCCCGATGCAAGCGGCGTTGTTTACACATCCAGCGATGGACGCCTTTACCGGTTCCATTTCGACACTCTCGATTGCCGGCCGATAACTCCCGAGGGCCGGTCAGCTTCGCATCCGACCGTTTCTCCGGACGGCGCCGACGTTGCCTACGTCGTCAACGACATGGCCGCAATTGCGGTCACCTCGCTCAGTGGTGACTCCTGGCCACGCCTTGTTTCCGCCGATGCCGACTTTACCGCCGATCCCGTTTGGTCACCCGATAGTGAACTCGTCGCATGGGTTGAATGGAATGTTCCGCAGATGGCGTGGGATGCAAGTCGGATAGTGGTACGGCCGCGCGACCTTTCCGTACCACAGCGCACCGTTGCAGGGGGCGCCGGAATTTCGGTGCAGCAACCGCGTTTCAGCCCTGACGGTTCTCGTCTGACGTTTCTCAGCGACGAAACCGGATGGCTCAATTTGTGGACGATGGACTCGAAGTTTGAAAACGCGCGCGTGCTGGTTGCCGAAACCTTCGAACACGGCGAACCAATGTGGGGTCCAGGAAATCGTTCGTACGCATGGGTCGATAATTCCACGATCGTGTTTACTCGTAACGAACATGGTTGGTGGCGGTTGCTTGCCTGCAACGCGAACTCCGGCGAACAGAAATCAATGTCGAGTGTGGGCGCGTCACAGATCGTCGGTGGCAATGGAAAAGCCGCTATTACGACTCTGGGACCGACGACACCATCGGAAATCGTCATGTACGACGCGGCGGTCGCAACGACGATATCGAGGGCTACGCCGTTTGGTGTCGAGCGTTTAGGAATCGAGCCGGAGCTTGTTTCTTGGAAGGCAAACGACGGCGCGGAGCTTTTCGGCCGGCTGTATGGCAAGTCGGAATCGGCGCCGATGTTGGTCTGGACACACGTTGGCCCGACTGCGCAATCGGCCGCAACTCTCTATCACCGGTTCTTGTATTTCATCGAGCGCGGTTGGTCGGTGTTCGTTCCTGATCACCGGGGTTCGAGTGGTTGGGGTCGCGAGTATCTGCAGGCAATGCGCGGGCGGTGGGGCGAACTCGATGTAAGCGACGTCGCGTCCGGCGTACAAACTGCGATTGACAATGATTGGTGTGATCCGTCAAAGGTTGTCGCAATTGGTAGTTCTTCGGGCGGCTTCACGACACTCTTGTTGCTCGAAAAGCACAGTGAGCTGTTCGCGGCGGGTGTCGCGATTTATCCCGTTTGCGACCTCGTTGATCTCACGTGGACAACCCACCGTCTCGAAGCGCACTACAACGACTCGCTGATTGGTCCGCTGCCGGAGTGTTATGACGAATACGTTGCACGCTCGCCGCTTTCGCATGCGGAAGACATTCGTACACCGTTGTTGGTTTTGCACGGCACCGATGATCCTGTAGTGCCGCTGCATCAGACGCAAAAGCTCGTTCGGCATGCGCAGCGGAAGGGATCTTTCGTCGAATTGCACGTCTATGAAGGCGAAGGCCATGGCTGGCGAAAGCCCGAGAACCGCGTGGACGAGTTAATTCGTATAGAAACGTTCCTGCGTAGACACGTTTTACGGCTGGGACCATGACCCGTTCGTGCAAGACAACTGGTGTGGAAGACAAGCTGGTGGAAGACAACTGGAGGGTCACAAATGAGTGTGTGGTGGTGCAGAGGTTGCGGAATGGAAGACACGCATATGCATGACGCATGTAAGACGTGCGGGTCTGATTTGCAGGTAGCGGAGATCGAATGGCTCAATGAAGACGAGCTAGGCGAAGAAACTGTTTTCGAAATCGAGACAGATCCCCATGAACGTGCTGCGATCTTCCAGGGC
>JBBSGY010000162.1:0-6173 GCA_038253645.1 Acidimicrobiales bacterium | reverse complement strand
GCCGACATGCTCGACAGCGCACGACGAGTTCTCACGGCATCGGATTTTCGACCGACTCGCAGTTCAGGGCACAGTGCTCAAGAAATTCAGATCATGCAGCTCGCGGACGAGCGTGCAGCCTCATAAATGGCGAAAGTCGAGATTCGGAAGTAGCTGAAACAATTGCGTCACCACAAGTACAGCCACATGTTGTTGAAGACGTCCGACAACCACGTTCTGAGAGTTGGCAATATTGAAGAGGCGATCGCGTAGCGATCGAAGATTGCTCGGTGGGTCCGAGTATTTCATTTCGCATCGTCATCATGTCGAAGTTGTGACAACAATTCGCCGGCGATTTTCTGAGGGATGGACCCTCGATTTCGTCCTTGTTCAATCGCGTTTCGAATTTGAAATGGATCCGATCCCGTTTCTATACAGTCCCTGATAGTCCGTGTCGCTGTGGTGACTGGAATGCTCTCCACTTCTGTGATTTCCGCGGGATCAATATTGAAAGTTCGGTGCAACGTGTACAAGTCGGAGCCTTTTGCTCGCGGATACGTCTCGACCGGAATGGTCATATGGATCCGCGCCGGATTGACATCTGACATCTCATGCAAAACCAATGCGGACTCATGAGAAATGATGCCTTTTCTTGTACTCCAAGCAACGGCTAAAGCAAATTCGTCTCGTTCTGTTCGAGGTAGGGCCAACACTCGATAAACGCCGTGAGCTGCGCGTTCCAGCCGTCCCCGCCTAGCCAACAGCTTGAGCTGTGCCGGGTCTATTCCCGCCTGGGAAGCGTCACGTGTCGTGACGTACCCGTGATTGTCAGAAGCGATTCCGACAAGGCGTTCGTAGATAGAAACCGTCATGGGCAAAAACGTATCATATTGATCCGTTTTTGCCCAGGTACAGTTTTCGGGGTTCCGAGATTCAATCGACAGGTGATCTATCAGTTGCGCCCTGGCCGATCGGTTCCGTTCATCGCACGTGATCGGCGGCACTAGTTTTCAGGCAATGAGGTTTGACGAGGTCGTGGGATACACATACGACGTTGGTCTTTACTGCCCCGACGACGTAATCGGCCTGATGATTCAGAAGGGCAAAGCTCCGGCAGCTGCCGAAGACCGCAATAGCGAATACGTGCTCGATGAGTTAGCCACCGGCTTGGAAGTCACTCGTGAAGACGAGAACTCGTTCGACTCCGAAGACTTTCCGAAAGTCATTCTCGCTATCGACAGCGAAGGACTGGCCTGCGGAACGTGCAATAAGGCGCTCAAATCCGGTGCCGTCGTGATCGACCTGACCGGTGAGAACACAGAAGCTGAGCAACAACCGCAGCGGAGCGATCGACGTCAGCTCAGTGAACGATGACAGCTTGCATTTCGATGACGTGCCAGGCCGCAATGCTACCGGTCGTCTGAAGGCCGGTAATCACGCCTGAGTAACCGCCGAGGCTCCAGTCGAGACTCCAGTTGCCGGTCACGTTGATGTCGTAGGTGCCTCTATTTTCCCACGAGTGGCTGATGTTGCTGTTCGGCCATGGAGCGCCGGTTGAGTGAAAGGTATTCGTTTTCCCGTCGCCCCAATTGACCGTGAAAGTGCCGTGCGCAGTGGCTCGAAGTTGGCCGAATGCGGTGTTCTCAAGTGGAAACGTGCGAGCCGACTGAGTGTGTAGGTCGAGTGAATGACGAGCACCTGTGATGCCCTCCGGAGCGCTTACCTGAGGTTGTGGAACCGGCATCGAGAGAGTGTGAACGTAGTCACGTACAAAAGCCAACACCTGAGCCTGAGTAGGAGCGCCGGGTGGAATGGCCCCAGGCTGAACCAACACTGCAAACGCGAGCTGACCGTTCGCAAGATCGGCACAGGACGGGATTGCCGCCGCTTTGAATTGCGAGTCATCAGTAACTCCACAAGTGGCAAGTGTCGGCAACGAGTTGTCCGGACCGCCGCCATTCTGTCGCTGACGCACCGTGTCATTGCCATCGTCGGAATGGTGGCCAGAAACGGTCGCGTCCCCAGAAAGTGCACCCGCGCCAGCGCTCACTCGCGTTGTTGACGCTGCAAATGCCGTAGGCGCATTTAACAGAATTGCGCTTGAGACAATTGCAACGAGGGCTAATCGCATGCTCGAGCCGACGTAACAACATTGAGCGACTCTGGGGCAAATTGCGTCATTACCCAGGGGGTGGGATTGATCGATTCATTGTGAACTCGTTTTTTCAAAACGATGTCAAGTCTCTGCGCATTGCGTTTTCCGCTGAGAACACTTTCAGCGTCGTCAATTGTCCCCTTTACCCAAATGCATGCGGAATCCGTGCTGACAACTTCTTCAACCGTGAATTTTGCGGAACCTGGATTGGGTTTAAACCTCGCATCCCCAACTGGCGCCAGATTTTCGAATATGCCGGACTGGAAAGTGAGTGCCGGGTCAGCGAAGATCGCATTGAACTGGGACCGGTCGTCGTCAGAAAATTGTTTTGTGTTCAATACGTCGCGCCGGACGGACGCGCGCACGTCTTTCGAGGCGGGCAATTACTCGGCCTACGTATTCCTTGTCGATCGTGGCGGGGACCGCATAGGGCGCTGCTGCGACCGAGGTCGGCGACGGGCCCTCTTGTAGACCGAATGGCTTTTGACTGTCGTCGGTAGAACTGCAGCCGGCTAAAGCAACAGCCGCGACAACAAAACAGAACAAACGAATTTTGCGCAACACAAGAACGAGGATGAACGAACCTGTGAATCAAATCAAATTTCAGTCGCAGACAAACGCTCGGTGGGCTCACACTCGCAACCACCACAACCGGGCCTGTCTATCGCCAGCCTCGAGTACCTAACGGTCTGGCTCAAAGCACGCTTGACTGCGAGTAAACCCCCAACCATGAAACACCCAAGTTTGGTGGTAATCTTTGGCGTGGCTTCATCGCAGCAGAACTTTGTCGGTCGCGAGAAGGAAATTGCCGTTCTCGATGAACTTCTCCACCAGGTCAAGGCCTCTGGCCATGGGCGGATGGTGACCCTTCGTGGTCGCCGCCAGGTTGGAAAGTCGACAATGACCGAGGTGTTCTGCGAGAGAGCGAAAGTTCCGTTCGCTTATTTCCAAGCGGCACGACATCGTGCACCGGAAATAGAGATTGATCTCTTTCGCTCAATCGTCGCAAGCCAACTACCCGAGGCACAACCTCTCATCGGCTCGGCCCGCTTTAGTACTTGGGATGGCCTGTTTGCAGCGGTTGCTGCAACGATTACGTCGCCCACCATCGTCGTTATCGACGAACTTCCGTGGTTGATCGAAACTGATCGATCCGTCGAAGGGGCGCTGCAGACCGCTTGGGATCGACACCTGCGAAGCAAACCGATCCTCATTGTGCTCATCGGGTCAGACTTGGCGATGATGGAAGCGCTCACAGCGTACGAACGCCCCCTATGCGACCGCAGCACCACCATGGCCGTAAACCCACTGCCGCCATCTGATGTCGCCAAGCTGCTGTCATTCGAACCGGCAGTGGCGCTCGACACGTTTTTGATCACAGGCGGATTCCCGAACCTCGTCAACGCGGCGCGACGACACGCAAACCCAGACGAGTTCCTATCGGCAGAGTTGACCAACCCGACGTCGGCTCTGATCGTTGCCGGAGAACGTGTGCTAGCGGCCGAATTTCCTCACGATCTGCCAACCCGGCCGGTGTTGGAGGCAATTGGTCTTGGCGAGCGAGAGCGAAGCGCTATTGCGAATGCATCAGGCGTCGCTGCATCAAGCCTGGACCGAGCGTTAGACCTTCTGATCGACAAACGGATTGTTGCGAAGCTAACTCCGGTGTCTGCTGTCCTCAGTCACAAGAACACGCGTTACCAGATCGTCGATCCGTACCTTCGCTTTTGGTTGCGATATGTCGCTTCGGCGCTTCCGGAGATCGAACGTGGTCGCGGTGAAAAAGTCGCGCAACGTGTCATTGCCGACTTTGCGACATTCGCAGGCAAGAGCATCGAACCGGTCGTGGGTGAATGTTTGACGCGGCGCCTACCCGACCGTGCATTCGGTGATGCCACCGATGTTGGCGCGTATTGGACACGCGACGGCAAGGTTGAAGTCGATCTGGTCGGCATTCACACAAGAACAAAAGCTCGCCGAGTGGATTTCGTCGGCTCGGTCAAGTGGAGAAAAAACGCATCTTTTGACGCCGATGACTTGAACGCTCTTCGTCATCACGCAACGTCCGTTCCGGGAGCCGGCGAAATAACGCTGCGAGTCGGCGTAAGTCGTTCAGGTTTCGATGTCGCCGGACTTGACGTCGCGCTGTCTCCCGTCGACCTACTGGCCACCTACTGATCACCTACTGATCACCTACTGATCACCTACTGATCATTCAATGGAACTCTTAATCGCGAAAAATCCTGATGATGAATCGACATTGCCGTGTCTGTTAAGAGTTCCCCTCGATGACGGTTTGGTCTTTCGATGCAAAGACACGTGGCCGCGAACATCGGCCATTTACTGCCATCCAGTAGCGGCTGACGAGTGGACTAGTGAAATAGAAATCGTCGAGCGCGTCGAGTTGCGAAGCTGCGTTCGTCGTGGCGCGGCCATCGAAATCGTTGCCAGTCGCTCTCGTGAAAATCGGTCACAAATCATTTACACAAAAGCACGCGGCCGAGATGTTGTTTTCTGGCAATCGCCAAAAACACGCAAGAAATCCCGGCCCAACAGCGCGCGTCCTACCGGCATCGCAAGCGGCGTGAGCAATGTCGAAATTGTTATTGATGCCAACGAACGATACGCGTACAAATTCGGCGGAAAGCCGGTCACGACATCGAAACAAAGACTGGTTTGCGGTGACTACGCTGTCTTCGACAACGAAAATATGCTGGGCGTCGTCGAGCGAAAGTCAATCGATGATCTGTCATCGAGCGTGCTGAGCGGTCGCCTGGGTTCCCAAATGACAGAGCTGTCGTTGCAACGCCGTTCTGCGGTTGTCGTCGAGAACAGTTATCCCGACGTGTTCAAGACGTCATTCGGTTCACCTTCCAAACTGGCCGACGGCATCGCGGAACTTCAAGTCAGATGGCCAACCGTGCCAATCATTTTCTGCACGACACGCGGCTTTGCAGAGGAATGGACATATCGGTTCCTCGCGGCTGCATTTACCTGGGTCGAGTAACGAATCCGCGACCTTTTCCCACAAAAAATGTGGGAAAAGGTCGCACCCTCGGAAAATTGCTCGGGGGGAAGGAATCGAACCCTCATTCCAGGCACCAAAAGCCCGTGTCTTGCCGTTAGACGACCCCCGAATGGAGTATTCCGAAGATACCTCAGGGAATCCGTCCGAAAGGCCCGCCCACATCAGCTACGGTTTGCGCCCGGTATGGGTTCGCTAATCAAGAAGCGCCGCAAGCGCATGCGCAAGAAGAAGCACAAGAAGATGTTGAAGGCAACCCGCTGGCAGCGTCGCGCCGCAGGTAAGTAGCCCCGTCCGTTGAGCTAGACAGCTGGCACGGTCGTTGCGACCGTCCAGCGGGCTCCGTCGAGGTTCGGCGGAGCAGGCCACTCTCCTTCTACGAACCACGTAGATCCACTTCCGGCCAAGACCGGTTCTGCTCCCGTGACTTCGTGCATCAAGTCGCGCCAGTGGCTCAGTCGCGGCTCGACAGCGATAGCGGCTGCCTGCAGGTGATTTGCCGTGCTCCAGTCACCCTGCGCGCCCGCATTTTCATCAAAGGCTCGATACACCACAGCCGTGTTTACGCCAATTGGGGGTGTGAGCAGCGTAAAGGTCCGCCTCATGTAAGCAAGTGGCTCCAAGACGTCCCCCACGCCCGTAACCCGGGCACGGCCTCCTCTAACGCAGAAAGGGACGTCGGCTCCCAATTTCGCCGCCAGGGCCACGTCTGACACGCCCGCCCATCGAAGCACGGCAGCGGCATCGGACGATCCGCCTCCCAGACCGGCGCCGGCCGGGATGTTCTTGACGAGCCGGACGTGGGCCGACGCCCTTGCGAGTTGCATCGCACGGACCACGAGATTGTTGCCGTCGAGCGGCAGCTCGTCATTGCCCGAGATCTCGAAGCCGTCACCGTCAGCGAACTCGAGCATGTCCGCGAAATCGAGGGACACCATCTCGGAATCAAGAAGGTGATAGCCGTCGCTTCGGATTCCGACCACATGCAAATGCAGAGTCAGCTTTGCGGAAGCG